>NZ_CP059412.1:0-20435 GCF_013874375.1 Bacteroides sp. CACC 737 | reverse complement strand
CGGAACTACACTATCTGTATTCTGTTGATAATAAAGAATATACAATAAGTCAAAGAATTGGCTAAAACAAGGAATACTCTTTTCAAAGCTGTCCTATATGGGTCTACAATAAACAAAACCTTACTTATGTGATACCATTAACAAATGTAATATTTTGATTAATAGTTATTTGAGTGTTAATTAATGTACTGCAGTTGTAAAATTAGCATTCCTCTTTTTAAAAAGAATGGGTGATTATGTCAATATCTATCATTTGTTTATTTTTCGTTGAATATTTACTTGTATTATTTATTTCATCCATAAGAATATTGCATTTCATGTAAATACTATTTTAAATTACAGAATAACTATTCCTATTTCAAATAGAGAAAGTCTGTGTTTGTCGGATAAAAAACTAATGAACTTATGAGGTTATTTCTAAAGGATCTTAAATAAATTACTTTATAGTTTTTTGTGTAAAAGTTCAAAAATAAATTCATTTTATACAAATATCGTCTTTAATTAGTATTATCGTAATGTACACTACGGATAATAGTGGACTTGATGTAAAATAATAGGTGTATTATGAAATTCTATGGTCAAAAAAGAGTTGGCTGTTTTAAAGAATATAGCAGAACAGTTTCAAGAAGAATCGCAAATGCCGGTTTTAGTAGGAAGAAAGCGCATCGGTAAGACCTCACTTTTATTGAAATCAACGGATGAAAGACCGACATCGTATTTTTTCATTTTATGAATTGGTCGAAATTAAACACAATCCTGAACGGATAGGTTGGGGGATATTGAAGAAAAAAGTCACAATCAACAAAGAATGGAAAAACTGCTCTGTTTCTTATAAAGGGCTTTCTTTGGAAGATATGTAATCTTGAAATAACACTTCCCCCTGAAGTCTTTTGTTGGATTAAGAGAAGAAAGCCACCCATTTCGCAATGAGTGGCTTCTCAAAAACACTTTATTATGAAATTCCGGTATGTTCAACCGGATGAATCATCATAATTGCCGCATTATTATTGTTGGGGTAATGCAGCTTGATTAGTCTGCACAGATAGCGCTTCTGTGTCATTTTTCCGTATAACATGTCCTTTGAAGTATTAATTCTGGTCGCTCGGAGAAAGCTGAGAATTATTCTCTATTTCAGAGGAGAGGTAACTGGTAAAAGGAACGGCCTGTCTTCTTGGTTATAACGGAACTTACCGGCAGAGAAGTGATTATTATTTTCTGCGCCCCAAGTTTCATCTGTACGATCTACAGGAATATTCAAACGACGATTATCAATATATTCCAAACCTTCACCCCAGAACTCTACACGTTTCTGATAAATGATTTCCTCTATCAGGTCAGCCTTGTTCGTGAAAGTGTAATTATAATCGGGCTGGGCGGGTCTTCATAAAGCTATTCAGTTCAGTCACTGCTTCAGCAGAACCCTTGTGAGCCAAAGCTTCCATTTTTATCATGTAAGCTTCTTCTGAACGCAGGTAAATATAATCTCCCAGTTCCCATCCGCTGAACACACCGGCCTTGATGTTATCAGACCTGTACCGATAAATTTTACGGCTTGGTATTCCACGGCAACTGGAGACTGAGTGTCACGAATCAATGTTATACGATTACCGGAGTCATCTGTTACACCTGTAGAACGGTCGCAGCAGAACCATTGCAGACGGATATCAGTATCCGCGATACGGTCTACTAATGGCTTAAAGGCAGCGCGCCATACACCGATGCCGGCATAACCATCGCCATAAGTATCCATCTGCGAGAAGAAAGACATATAAGTTGTACTATTGTCTGCTGGTAACATCGCTACC
This sequence comes from Bacteroides sp. CACC 737, assembly GCF_013874375.1. Classification (NCBI taxonomy): domain Bacteria; kingdom Pseudomonadati; phylum Bacteroidota; class Bacteroidia; order Bacteroidales; family Bacteroidaceae; genus Bacteroides; species Bacteroides sp. CACC 737. The sequence continues at coordinate 18,630 of NZ_CP059412.1, read as the reverse complement.
GAATACTACATCCGGCAAGCTGATATTACTGAATCCTTGGAGTATCTGGTCTTCACTCTGCAATATAGGGAAATTATCAATCACCACCTGCGCATACTTTATCGCCTCATCCCATTCATGGATAACCATGTTCGCACGAGCCAAATGCATAGCTACCACGCAGCCATCCCATATCAGTGGGTGAGGAAGTACGCGTCATATCCAAATTCTTGAACAAGTCGAAAGCAGTAGTAAGGTCACTCTTGATTTGTTCATAGATTTGGGCTACAGTAGCACGTGGCTGGTCACCTTCCGTATCCTCTGTAATAAGCGGTACACACGGAGACTGGGAGAAGTCATATTTCTCTCCACGGCCCCATTTCGTTCCATCCGCACCGGTATAGTAGGAATGCTGGTATAAGTAAGTCAGTTGTAAGTAGGCGTAGCCACGGAAACCAAGAGCGATGGCACGATATTTCAAATTGGCGGGATCTTCACTGCTGGGGTCAATCAGCTTGAGGATGTTGTTGGCATTGGCTATGACACGATAGTACTCTTTCCAACGGTTGTTGGTCGGAGTATAGTTCTGTTGCCAGTAATCCAGCAAATAATGATACATACTCATAGCGAAACGTCCGGTCATAATCATATCGTTGCCCATCAGCGATGTTAAGTAATCAAAACTCTTTTGACCGAAATAGTTGTGACTCATATTGACGTCAACATACTGTTGCATATCAGTATACATACCTGCCACAGCAGCTGAAAAAGCCTTATCAGGATCTTCCTGAGCCACATTGCCCAGTTGGTCTTCAGTCAAATAAGCGGTAACATCAGCATCTTCAATGCAAGATGTAAGCAGGCCCCCGACAAGAAGCACCTGCATCATATATTTCATTATCTTCATATACAATTTTATTTTTTAGTTTAGAATGTAAGGTTGATACCTCCGGAAATCACACGCATCGGAGAATAGCCTCCATATTCATTATCAGAACCAGCCATTGCCACACGAGGGTCAAATCCCTGACGTTTGGACCACAAGCCGAGATTATCTGCCGTAGCATAGATACGCAGTTTCTCAACACCCAATTTCTGCATCAAGTTCTTCGGCAATGTGTAGCCCAAAGTGATGTTACGGATGCTGAAGTAGCTGGCCTTTACCAGATTGAGGTCTGATTGCTGAGTGAAAGAGTTGGAAGCATTGTCGGCATTCCAAATAGGAAGTGAACCTTGACCGGTCTCAGGGTTGAATGTTTTCCACATATCCTTATTATGACCTACGTAGAATGAAGAGCTCATGCCGGACAGATAAGAGTAGTCATAAGCATAGCCACCAATCTGGAAAGCCGTTGCTATAGAAAGGTCAATTCCCTTGTAAGAGAAAGTAGTGCTCAAACCACCGTTGAAATCGGGCAGCGCAGATTTTCCAATGAAGTAGCGGGTTGCGTCTGCATAAGTGGTGGTGGTAGTACGGCCTGTCACTTCCCCTTTCTCGTTTGTCTCATCCATGTACCACATGGCATTTTCCTTTTTCGTCCATGCCGGCATACATATAAGTATAGTATTCAAAGCGGCTCTTACCTTCGCGCAGGTTGAACGGACCGGAAGTGATACCATTTTCACGGTTTTCTTCGGGTAATGTCACAATACGGTTCTTGTAGTGGGAGCCTACGAGCGATACCGTCCACTTCAGGTCAGACTGATTGAAGATATCCACATTCACTTCAAACTCTATACCAGTGTTCTTCATCGCACCCAGATTTTCCCAGTTATACGGCCGTCCGGCTGTAGAGAAAGCTACGGGACGCTTGAAAAGCATATCGTCCGTACGACGATAAAAATATTCGAATGAACCGTATACTCTATCGAAGAGACGGAAATCTACTCCCACGTCAAAAGTCTTCTGCTTTTCCCAGGTCAAGTCCGGATTACCGTAGAATTCCGGTGAATAACCCAGCTCTGAACCATTCCAAGTAACTGTGTATTGGTCTTGATAAGGCGTGTACACATAGGCATAGTCATATTCCGAAAGGATGCTTTCATTACCCTGGGTACCATAAGATGCACGCAGTTTCAAGTCGTTCAACCAAGAATTTGTACCTTCCATGAATGCTTCGTTGGAAATACGCCAAGCAGCACCTACCGACCAGAAATTACCCCAACGGTCCAAAAAGCGGGAAGTACCGTCGCGACGGAAAGCGGCAGAAACGTAATATTTATTGCTATAGTCGTAGTCTGCCATACCGAAATAACCCTCGATGTTATGGTTTGCCGTGTAGCTATTGATGTATTGCATTTGTCCACCGTTGTCCAGTTCCGGATTGTTCGGATTAAAGAAGTTGGTCTTCTGTCCTGCCAAATACTGATATTCATACTTGTAGTACTCGTGACCTATCTTGGCCGACAGGTGGTGGTTATCGCCAAATACATTGCTGTAAGCCAGAATCTGGTTGAAGTTGGTAGTCGTAGTGTTGTAGCTTCCTTTTGTACCACGACCACCGAAAGACTGTCCGTCACCGATGAGCGGAGTGTAGAATACTGTCTGGCTACTGTTCGTGAAATCATAACTATAGTTTGCTGTAAACTTGAAATTCTTCAAGAACGAGATTTCCAGATACGAGCGTGAAGTCAGATTATTGTACACAGTTTCACGAATATCCTCTTTCATATTGGCTATCACATTCTGGTTAGTAGCCGTAGGACGTTTAGATGTACCGTCTGTTTCACCATTTCCGGCATCATACATGGGGCTTCCATCCTCATAATATTTCATGTTACCTTCTGCATCATAGGCATGAACCGGAAAGATAGGAGCCCAAGAACGTGCTACTTCGAAAGGATTGGAGGCAGCTCCGGCATTCTCTTGTACACCATTCTGAGTTGCTTTGGAATATCCTACATTGGTACCTACCTTCAACCAGGATTTCAACTGGGAGTTAACGTTGGCACGAGCTGTAAAACGCTCATAAGAAGAACCTAACACATAAGAGTCATTATCCAGAAAGCCCATAGATACATAAAAATCTGTACGGTCATTACCACCCGATGCAGATATATTGTATTCTTGGCGGAAGGCATTGTCGAACAAGGCATCGGCAAACGAATCATTATAACGCAAACGTGCATTGGGGTTAAGTTTTCCATCAGGTGTTACTAAATATTCTCCTTGCGGGATGATATATGCATTGTAATTACCCAGTTCGCCCAGTAAATCCTGACTGGCTGCTAAATTAGAGTCTTCAATGGATTTTCCAGCCGCCCAATAGGTATTACGAAGACCATACCAAGACAAACGATAGAACTCTTCCGGATCAGTAGCCATATCATAATCTTTGTACGCACGCTGTGCCACACCCCAGGTACCGTTAAAGTTGATGGCCACCTTGTCTTTGCGTCCGGTCTTGGTAGTAATCATGACCACACCACCAGCTGCGCGGGAACCATACAAAGAGTTGGATACAGCATCTTTCGACACGTTCACTGAAGCAATGTCCGTAGGGTTGATGTCCGACAACTTACCGTTGAAGGGCACACCATCTACTACAATCAGCGCATTGTTGCTGGCTGAAATAGAACCGATACCGCGCAATACGATATTGGCATCTTGTCCCGGCTGGCCGGAAGAGCTTACAACCTGCAAACCGGCCACAGCTCCTTCTAGTGCATTGGACACGGATGTAGCTTGTGAATTACTGATAATCTCATTCTTTACACTGCTGATAGAGCCCACCAAATCTTGTTTGCGTTTAGTGCCATAAGCCACTACTGTTACTTCATCAAGTATCTCTGTATCAGGCATCATAACCACTTTTACGCTCGGTTTGATTACCACTTCTTGAGTCTTCATACCGATGTATGAAATCACCAGAGTTTTCGCGGAACTATATTTTATTTATCTTATTAATAATCAGATAATTATGCTATGTGCTAGAAATAACTATAGCGAAATTTCCTTTCTCACAAGGTATGTGTATGGAGGGACGACGCATAAAACCTTACTGCTGTGATACTATTTGTAGGATTAACAACCAGGTTATCAGATGTATACCATAAAGTTAATACGCTGCTTAAAGATTTTAAATGATTCTTCCTCTTATATGAAGCATGTCTTTTGTCAATATCTATCATCCTAGCTGCTTTCAATGAAGTATTTACTCTACATTGTCATTTTATTAGCGAAACTACTAAAATCTATGTAAAAGAATATTTCAATAGCTTCAGAAAACAGCAAATTCAAAACTTTCTGATTGGCTAAACAATCAAGACAACAATTGTTTCCTCATAGCAGTTTTCATCATTTTTGCTTCCACGCTTCCACCCGTTCCTTATATCCCTCTATTTATCGGCATTACAGATGCTGTGGAAGCAATGCAAAAGTGTGGAAGCAAATTTTGCTTCCACACCTCCAATCTGTTTAAATATTGATAACACACCAATGTTAATCTTCTATTCACACTATACTGTATCTAATTGATTATAAATAGTTTCTTGCTGCAAGATTTTGCAAACCTATTGCAGTGATACTGCAAAGCTGTTGCAGTGGTACTGCAAACTAATATGCAGTGCGGCTGCAAGCAATATGCAGTGGTACTGCAAGCAATATGCAGTGGTACTGCAAAACGTATGCAGTGAGTTTGCAGCGAGCAGGTTGAAACAGAATAGTGAGTGAACAGACTTTAAAGGAGAAGTATATGACTAATGATATGAAAGTGCAGTATTGACTATGCTAAGTTCGTGTTTTTTTAGGCAAAGGCATGAGTGCATGGTTCTTTTCTAAATCATGTACTATAGTCATATCCATTACATTCGTATACACTTGTGTGGTTTTAACACTTTTATGCCCCAATAATTTTTGCACTGTTGTAATGTTTACTCCATTATAAATCAATAGAGTTGCATTAGTATGGCGAGCGGTGTGAAATGAAATCTTTTTTGATAAACCGGCTAGGCGGGAAATCACAATTAAATTTTTGTTCACATTAGAGTTATCCCTTAAATGAAAGAAGCTTTGTAAGTCATCCCGATATTTGTCCAGAATAACAAGCCCTTTTCCTTCGAATAAGAGATAAAGAGGTAATCTGACTTCTGTACTCGTCTTTATGGATTTATAAATTAGCCAGGTTTCTTGACGGATCTCCACGATGTTATCGGGTGATAAACTGATAAAATCAGAATATCTCATTCCTGCATAGCAACAAAACAAGAATGCATCTAAAGTCTTCTGCAATTTAGTATATCTGCCAGCCAAGCTTAATTTCTCCAACTTCTCCAGCTCTTCAGGAGATAAGTGCGTATGCTTGTTTTCTATAGTTTTAATCTTGTACTTTCGAAAAGCGTATTTTTGTATCTCTATATAATCCTTGTTGATGGCGACATTTATATGTCGCTTCAGATGCTTCATATGTTTGGCTATCGTATTTGTGTGATAGCCTCTTGATTGCAAGAAATATTCAAAGGAGGATATGAATTCGAATGTTAAATCAGAAAAGGTTACATCCTTTTTGAACTGTTGTAATAATGAAAGAGTGGAGAGGTGATTTCGTTTTGTACTTTCTTTCAGAGCAGAGTTTGCTATCTCTTGTCTACAAAAAGAAATAAAAGAGGTTTTGTTTTCGTTTGTGCTCAAAACCTCCTTTAGTAACTCTAATGAAATACGCCTTCCTTGCTGCCACAATTCCAACTCTTTTTTTTCTATCATAGCCATAAATTCATATATCAATCTATTCAGTGCATCCGCATTAGGATGATTCTTCACGATAAGCTTTTTATTGTCCCATTGTTCTGGCTTTAGATAAACTTTGGTGGAGAAATACTTTTTCTTTCTGTCCAAATAGGCTTCTACTTGCACTAACGCCATTCCTTTTTTATTCAGGCTTCTTTTTCTGTTGTACACTAGATTGTAAATAATTTTACTCATTTTGCTTGATTTTAATTAATACTAATAACAAATAAGACGATATTCTGTGCTCGGTGAGAATAGAATAAGAATTAATATCTCTAAAAAGTGTCTTTTTGTGTTTAGCTATTAATCGGTATTTAATCTCCGGAAATTCTCATTTTGTTTCAAAATCAGGTATGTTTTTTGTTTTAGCAGCTTGTTTATTAACCATTTTGTTTTAAAATATGTGTATTTCTTGGAAAAATCACCTTGAAAGAGGGAATCATAGTGATAGTAAACATAAGCCGGTTTAGGTTTTTTAAGTATGAAAAATCTGTTATTAAGCATAAAGTAGCGTGTTTAGTTAACAAATTGATAGATTTACAAGGTTTTTTCAATAAAATAGTTGTTCGTTTCAGTTTTATTAATATATTTGCACTTTGTTAGAGTAAAGAAACAATTAATGTAAAGTTAAACTTTAAGAGAGAATTTATGAAAAGAAAATTAATGCTGTTATTGGCCTGTCTTTTTGTTGGAATAGGCCTAGTAACTGCCCAAACCCAGAAGGTTACAGGTGTTGTAATTTCTGAAGAAGACGGGCAGCCAGTTATTGGAGCCTCTGTATTGGTAAAAGGTACACAAGTTGGTGCTATTACCGGTGTAGATGGTGATTTTACATTACCAAACGTACCAAGTTCCGCGAAAACTCTGGTAATTTCGTACATCGGCATGCAGACTCAAGAGGTTACAATTAAGCCGCATGTACGGGTTGTCATGCAGAGTGATACTGAACTTTTGGATGAAGTTGTAGTTGTTGCCTATGGTACTGCTACAAAAAGATCCTTCACAGGTTCCGCTACTGAAATTAAAGGAGACCGTATTGCTAACAAAAATCCGTCCGAATTATCTAAAGCGCTAACCGGTGAAGTAGCAGGTGTACAAGTTATTTCAACTAGTGGACAACCCGGCTCAAATGCAAGCATCAGAATTCGCGGTTTAGGTTCTGTAAATTCAAGCCGTGCTCCGCTGTATGTAGTGGATGGAATCCCCTTTGGTTCAGATTTAAGTGGAATTGATCCTTCAGACATAGAGTCAACTACCGTATTGAAGGACGCAACAGCAACAGCTCTATATGGTTCAAGAGCTGCCAATGGAGTAATTTTGCTGACCACCAAAAGAGGTAAAAAAGGAAAAACGCAAGTTGAAGCAAATGTAAAATATGGTATCAACACCCGTATAATACCTCTTTATGATACGATGGAAAGTCCCGAGCGGTTCATTGAGCTGACATGGGAAGGCATTAAAAATAAATATCAATATGCTGGTGGACGTGATGAAGCTGCTGCAGCAGCTATGGCAAGCAAGCTGCTGTGGGGATATGACGATCCTCAAAAAGGCTATCAAAATACTGGAATATACAAAGGATATAATATGTGGAGTACGGGAGATGTCATAGACCCTTCTACTGGCAAATTCAAGGCAGGTGTAGTCCGCAAATTTACTCCGGAGAAATGGGAAGATTATATTTTCCGTACAGGAGAAAAAGTAGAAGCCAATGTTAAGATATCAGGAGGCAGCGACAAGTTATCACATTATACCTCTTTCGGTTACTTGAAAGATGAAGGATACTATATAGGTTCTGATTTTGAACGTTTTAATGCCCGTTCCAATCTGTCTCAAGACATCACTTCATGGTTGAAATCAAATGTTAATATGGCTTATAGCTATATGGAACTGAATAAGCCCGGTCAAGGTGACAACATGAACAATGGTTTCCAATTCATTAATTTTATGCCTTCCATATTTCCGGTATTCCAACGTGATGCAGATGGCAATAAAATAAAGGATAATGTGGTCGGAGGATATCTGTATGATTATGGTATGGCTGAAGGTTATGGACGTCCTTACGCTTCAGGCGTAAATCCAGCCGGAGCGATTCAATTGGACAAGAATGAGTACCAATCTCATTCATTCAACGGCAATGCCATGTTTGAAGCAACTTTCTTGAAAGACTTCAAAGGAACGGTAAACTTTGGATTGCAATATCTTGGTACAAAAAACAATGAATTGACAAATCCATATTATGGTGATGCAGAGGGGTTAGGACGTATTTTCAAAAACATGAGTACATTCTTCAGCTTCACGTCAAACCAGATATTGTCATGGAAGAAAAGTTTTGGTGTGCACAATCTCGATGCATTCGTTGCGCATGAATCTACATTCTACAAGTCATCTGACAACTATGGCCAGAAATCAAAGATTGTTCGTCCTAACAATACAGAATGGTCTAATGCTGTAATTATGGACTATATGGATTCTCAAACCTACGGGTTTGACATGGAAAGCTACTTCGGACAAATTAGATATGATTATAACGATAAATATTTCTTTCATGGAACATTAAGACGTGATGGTTCATCACGTTTTGCCAAAGGACAGAAATGGGGAACATTCGGTTCTATCGGCGCCGCCTGGGCCATCACTAACGAAAATTTCATGAAAGACGTGAGCTGGTTGAAGAATTTGAAATACAAGTTAAGTTGGGGTGTGTTGGGTAACCAAGACTTTATCACCAATCCTACCATTGCAGGTTATTATCCTTACAATGATTTGTATACGATCGGTAACCTAAATGATGAAATCAGTTTTAGCTTTAAATATAAAGGTAATCCTGATTTGACATGGGAACGCAGCGAAACATGGAATACTGGTATCGAGTTTAATATAGCCGATATTTTGGAAGGTGAAGTGGAATACTATAATAAGACTACCAAAGATATGTTGTTCCTAAAGCAAGTATCTCCATCGCTGGGATATGCACAATACCCCGTCAATGACGGTAAAATGGTCAATAAGGGTCTCGAATTTTCTTTGGTGGCACATCTTGTGAAAACGAATGATATAAGTCTTGATTTACGTGTTAATGGTGGACATTATAAGAATAAAATGACCCAGATGCCTATGGATGATACCACAGGAAAAGAAAAGCCATTGGAGATACAAGGTGCTTACGGATGGTCGAAAGGACATTCTCTGTATGATTTCTATATAAGAGAGTATGCCGGTGTAGATCCAGAAACCGGTATGGCATTATACAACTCATACTATAATGTAAAAGCCGATGGAAGCAAGGACTTGATTACAGATATGGTAACTTACCAGCAGAACAATAAAATAGAGCGTTTGGAAGTAGAAAAGACCTCCGATTATAACAACGCAACTAAGAAATATGTCGGGAAATCAGGTATTCCGACTTTACAAGGGGGATTCGGTTTTGATTTAGCTGTTAAAGGTTTCGAATTAAATACGACTTTCTCCTATAGCTTAGGAGGATATGCTTACGACGGTGTATATGCTACATTAATGTCTAACAATACACCTGGTAGTGGAAACTGGCATAATGACATTGAAAATCGTTGGCAAAAGCCGGGTGATATAACAGACGTGCCACGTTTAACTTCCGGATATGATGAATATACAAATGCATCTTCTACTCGGTTCATTACCAGTCGTTCTTATTTGAATTTATCCAATGTAAGATTATCCTACACATTCCCTAAAAAATGGATGAATAGAATGAACATTGGTTCCTTGTCGGTTTATGTTTCCGGTGACAACCTGATGTTCATTTCGGCTCGTAAGGGATTTGTCTCAATGGCAGGAAATACCGTCAGTACAGATCCTAATGAGGATTCCGGAGGCTCTGACAGAAGTCAGTATGCTCCATTGAGTACTATTATGGGAGGTATTAAGATTCAGTTCTAACAATAAAATCATTTGAATATGAGAAATGTAATATATAAAATAGCAGCTTGTTCTGCATTAGTAGCCTTGGTGCTTTCTGGCTGTAAAGAATCTTTTCTGGAGGAAGATCCAAATGGATATATTTCATCTGACCAGATAAAAGAAAATGCAGTGTGGAATCCTAATATCATGTTAGGTCAGGCATTAGGTACGTATTCCACAACATTTGCCTGGCAGACAGGCGGTACAACGAATCACGACGATTTCGGACAAAAATCCATTGATATTGCCACAGATTTAATGAGTGGGGATCTGGCAATGAGCGGAGAAACCTACGGCTGGTTTAGCGATGCAGCTAGATTGCAGTGTAATACTACCACAAAAAACAGAACCTACATGCTGTGGAGGTATTATTACCGCATCATCAAGGCCTGCAATGAAATATTTGACACTGTAGGAGGAGATGAAAGTGTACCGGCTAATGAGGATAACCAAAATTATTATGCACAAGCAAAAGCTTTGAGGGCTCACTCGTATTTCAATTTGGTGAATTTATATGCAAAACCTTACGATATTGATAAAAATGCTAAGGCCATACCTCTTTACCGTTCTCAAACCACAGCAGAGACATTAGGACTCTCCACAGTGGAGGAAGTGTATGAACGGGTTATTATCGACTTGAAGGAATCAATAAATATTTTGGAAGAGTTGGAAGCAGCAGGTATTGGTCGTCCCAACGGCACTAAGGACCAAATCGACCAATGGACAGCTAAAGGAATACTTGCCTATGTTTATTTGACCAAAGGTGAATATGAGAATGCTGCTGCATTAACTTCCGATATTATCAATAACTCAGGATATCCTTTGATGAGTGAAACTGAAATTATCGAATCTGGATTCCGGAGTATCAATATCGGTTCATGGATGTGGGCATTTGATATTACCAAAGATAACACCGGAGGTTTGCCCACATTCTGGGGACAGGTAGATTATTTCACTTATAGCTACTGTTCTGCAGGTGATTATAAAATGATAGACCATAATCTGTATAATGAAATACCTGAAACAGATACTCGTAAACAGTGGTTTCATCCGTCTGTATTGATTAGCTGGTATAAATTTTATGATGCCGGAAGAAAAGCAATGGGAGACCGTACATGGACAAATGATATTGTTTACATGCGAGTTGAAGAGATGTACCTGATAAATGCTGAAGCCAATGCACGGGCAAATCATCTGCCCGAGGCAAAAGCAGCATTGAAGGCTCTATTAGAACAGCGGGATCAGGCCACGGCTGCAGAAGTGGACAATATGAATGCTGATCAATTACTGGAAAACATATACTACAACTGGCGTGTAGAAATGTGGGCCGAAGGACGAGGTTTACTTACCTTGAAACGTTTCCACAAATCAATGGTACGTGGTGACAACAACTACGCATTGACTGGTGAAACGATCTCATACGATGACTCCAGATTGATCTTTGAAATTCCAGAGCGTGAAGTAACGAATAATCCCAATTTGCAGAAATGATAAAGTGCCACATTAGATTGTGCAAATCAGATGAATAAAAGAGGGAGAGTATCTAAATTTAGAATACTCTCCTTTTTTAATATAACGAAATCTGGTTCTTGTTGTATAAAGAGGGCAACACAAATCATTGCAGATGCACTGACATATCAATCTTATTTAGACTGCTTCAATAACCATATTTCAAAGAATTTATCGTAAACCTTGTATTCTCCAAGTTCACAAGTAACAAAATCCTTGTCCAACAATCCTTTTATAGCTCCTTGTACTGAGCTGGCTGTCAATTTATAGGTTTTCAAGAATCTGGAAGAAGTTATTTCCCTTGCTTTTCCTTCTTTGCAAATGGCAAACAATACCTCCTTTTGTTTGGGAGGAAGTTGATAAAGAAGAGAGGAATAAGTAAAATTCAACTGAGACAAAATGTTTTCGATCGCTATGCTCACTTTGTCTGCCGTACAAATTTCACCTGTAGCTGTCATTGCATACAATGAGTTGGAGATGAATTGAATATACCATGTAATGCCCTCAAAACGTTCATATACGTTCTGAACAGTTTCTTCTGTAATGTCTTTATTGGCTATGAGGAAATGTTTCCTAATAAACTTTGTGTAAGTTCCTATGTCTATTGGATGTAATTCCATGATGGCTGTACTTTGATAGAAAGGGCGTGCTGGACTTGTGAATATTTCGCCCATCATATGCCGTTGGGAACCTGCATAAATAAATCTTGCATTTGCGCAATGCTGAATATGGGTACGCAATACAGCTTCAATATTTTTTCCCGGATATTTGGCAATAGCTTGAAATTCGTCAATAGCCACCAGGCAGGGCTTGTCGGCCTTCTCCAAATAATAAAAAATTTCATCCAAAGTAATAGAAGGAGTTTTTATATCTCCCATCTCCAAATTCCAACCGGGATTTCCTGCAAAATCAAATGAAATTCCCGCCCGAAGCGATGACAAGCAACTTAAAAACAAATCCCACGCTTTTCTACCTCGTGGTTTCAGACCATTCATAATTCCTTTGCCAAGCTCAAAAACAAACTCTTGAAGATTCTTAGTCGCATATATATCAATCAAGAAAATATAATATTCCTTTTCGATATGTCTTTTGATGAAAACAATGTTCTATTAAGCCCGTCTTTCCTAAACGACGAGAAGATATTAAAGCTACATTGTTACCATTTGTGATATAACGGGTTAATGTTCCGGTTTCAGCTACACGGTCACAAAAATATTCAGCGGATATATATCCATTGGTTATGAAAGGGTATTCTTCTCCATAAAGTGAATGCTTTATACAAAAAAAATTATAATCTTATTATAATGCAAATATCACAATGCTTTTGTATCGATTCTCCAACTTTGTTTCATATAATCTGTCAGAGGAAATCTGTTGATTTACTCTTCTCATATTGGAAATTAAATTATAGATTTACAATCTTTCTTTATCCTCTGCCAACAAAAAGTTTCGCAGTGAAATTTGTTTAATTCCTTTGTAATTTCCCCCGCTTTGCATTTCATCCATTGTAACTACATATTTGGGGTAATTGTCTGCTATTTCCAAAAGATTGCCAAATTCTCGCCTAACAGTTGCATCATCGGGAAGCATATATGCTACTTGGATATAGACTTTATGGTCGTCCTTGGAAGCAATGAAATCAATTTCCTTATTGCCACTCTTTCCGACATATACTTCATATCCATATCTTAATAAATCAATGCATACAACATTTTCCATTAACTTGTTGATGTCTTTTCGAAAATCAAAATGCTGTATGGAATTATGTAATCCCAAATCTTCAAAATAATATTTCTCACCAATCTCAAAGATTTTCATCCCTCGGATTTCAGCTCGTTGAATTTTGTAAATAAAGAAACTATTGCACAGTGCCTTTAGATAGTTCAGAATTGTCTGCGTGGGAATGTTGACGTGTTGCGACTTTAAATATTTACTAATATTCTGGGCAGAAAAAAGAGAGCCGGTATTATCTATCAGATAAGCTACGAGATTCTCTAAAAAAGATACATTCCGGATTGATTCACGTGCAACCACATCTTTTAGTAGGATAGTAGAATAAACGTTTCTCAAATACTCGAATATGACATTCTTGTCCATTGTTAGATTATGAATGTATGGCATACCTCCGAATGTAAGATAGAGTTTTAGACTTTCGGTGGAGTCTTGGCGTTGATTGAAAGTTAAGAATTCCCCATAGCTAAGTGAGTGAATGGGAAATTCTATATATCTTCCTGCCAATTGAGTAGCAAGTTCACTGGACAGCATTTTAGCATTACTTCCGGTGCAATAGATATCACATTTATTTTCGTTCAATAAACTCCGCAGACACAATTGGAATTCTTCAATCTCTTGGATTTCATCTACAAAAAGATAGTTATGATTATGCCCAGTAACCTTCTTTAAAACATATTGATAAAGATCCATGTAGTTCCTAATTTCCGTGAAGGCAAGTTGCTCTTTATCTACAAAAATGATATTGGCTTCCGGTATGTTTTTCTTTATGATATCTGATATCTGTAAAAGAATGTAGCTTTTACCTATCCTACGTTGGCCGGTTATTACTTTTATTATACTTTTATCAATAAACGGTTCAATTCTCTTTATGTATAAAGGACGGGAGATATAATTTTTCATATTCAAACATGATTTAGTTTATATGCAAAGATATAAAATATTTCAATTATAATTGAATATTTCTATGTATATTCCACATTCATACATTATAAATAATATATGTAAACTAAATATTTCTCAACAAAAAAGAATTTTGGGACTTTTATGGATAAAATCTATATTTCAAGATAAATTCCTCTATATAATTTATCGTTATTCTTGAATAAAAAACATTTGTTGGGTTAATTAGTACATCACAAATTAAAAGGGTAGAATGAAATTTAATAATAACGTGCTTATTATCAGCTTTTAATTATTCAAAATGGTATGAAATGGGTACTTCAAACCACTTACCTCCCTTCGCCATATACCTTTATATAGAATATATAATAGAGTAAGCCTTGTTTTATAATGATTGTAAATTATTAATTTTCAGCAATATACATATATTGTAGTTCCGCGAAAACTCTGCTAATTTCGTATGTTGGTATGCAAACGCAAGAGGTGGCTGTCGCACCTTCTTTAAGAGTCATCTTAAAGTCCGACAGTGAAATTCTTGATGAAGTAACAGTCATAGCTTATGGTACTGCAAAGAAGAACTCACTAACAGGTTCTGTTGCTACTATCAAATCCAGTGATATGGAAAAGCTTCCAGTTACTTCATTTGAGAAAGCATTACAAGGATTGTCTCCTGGACTGCAGATCGCAAGTGTCTCCGGTCAACCGGGTTCGTCTACACAGGTACGTATTCGTGGTATCGGGTCTATGTCTGCCTCAAGTACCCCACTTTATGTTATAGATGGAGTTGCTATTGAAGCTGCAAACTTAAGTGAAGTTGCAAATACCAGTAAATATGGGACAAGTGCAAATCCACTTTCAAACTTAATCCGAATGATATTGAGTCTATTACCATCTTAAAAGATGCTTCTGCTGCTTCTCTGTACGGATCACGTGCGGCCAATGGTGTTATTCTGATTACAACGAAGCAGGGTAAAAAAGGACAAGCCAAGGTTAGCTTTAAAGCTCAAATGTCATCTTCCAAACTCCCTTCTGGTGGTTATAATTTGATGAATGCCTCCGAACATTATGCTCTGTATTATGGAGGCTTCTATAATAATAATATTGCTAAAGGCATGTCCTCAGAAGAAGCTTCTGCTGCAGCCAACAAATCCACACAAAGCATGTATGGGCGAAATCCATATAATGTTGCTAACCCTCTGGATGCTTCTGGCGACTTGACATCTGGCGCTCAATTGATGATTGATACCGATTGGTTGGATGAAGTCTTCAGAACCGGGATGTCACAAGAATACGATATCAGTGTAAATGGAGGAAACGAGAAATCAAAATACTTCATTTCTATGGGATATATGAATCAAGAGGGTATTGTGATTGGTTCGGATTTTGAACGATATTCAGGTCGTGCAAATGTCTCAACAGAAATTAAACCTTGGTTCAGTATGGGTATCAATTCCACTTTCTCTTTGGCAAAACAAAACACTCCTGTAGGTGGAGGTGGCGGTGCTAGTCCTTTGACTAATGGTATTTTCCTACCCAATGCTGTTCCAGTATATGATTTGGATGAAAATTTCCAAATGCAATATGATGAGAATGGCAAACCTCTTTATAACTTCAAGAATCCCATATTTCAGGATATGAATGTTATATCATTTGCACAAACTGACAAATATGCAACTAACACATACCGTGTTTTGGTAAATCCCTACGTGGATTTCAACTTTTATGGAGTTCATTGGAAAACAAGTCTTTCATATGATTATATCAATTTGGATGAAACGCAATGGTATAATGCGGAGCATGGTAATGGTAAAGCTGCACAAGGACGCTTGTACAAATATGCCATTTGGAACAATACTTTTGGATTGACCAGTACATTAAATTATAATTTCAACATAAAGGAAGACCATCACTTCTCGGTATTGGCTGGTTATGAAATCTATAATAAAGAGTACAAGCGCACTTATGCACAAGGAACAAAATTTCCAATTGGTGGTTTGACAGAGCTGAATGTAGCTGCTACTCCGCAAGAAGTAGGTTCTGTAACAGATAAAGAGCGCATGCTTTCTTATTTTGGTCGATTAAATTATGATTATCAGAATAAATATTTTGCCTCATTCAGTATCCGCTCCGATGGTTCTTCACGTTTTGCACCGGGACATCGTTATGGTACATTTTGGAGTGTCGGATTAAATTGGCGTATCAGCGAAGAAAACTTCATGAAAGATATTACTTGGCTCGATGACTTGAAACTGCGTGCCAGCTATGGTACTTCAGGTAACAAAACATCTGATTACTTATATGGTTATCAAGCCTTCTATGAAGGTGGAGCCAATTATAACGGAGAGTCTGGCTCAGACATTCTCAATTAGCAAATCCTGATTTGTCATGGGAAAAATCCAAAAACTTCAATGTGGGGTTGGATTTTGCAGTACTTAACAGTCGCCTGCATGGATCCATTGACTATTATATCAAAAACTCTGATGAACTGTTATTGGAAAAACCTTTAGCCGGTTCTACGGGGTTGGACATAATTATGTCTAATTTGGGTGGTATGCGCAACTCTGGTATAGAAGTAGATTTGCATTCCCTGAATATTCAAGCCGGAGACTTTAATTGGGGAACCGACTTCAATATCTCTTTTAACAAGAATGAAATCACTTCTTATCCCGAAGAACAGGAAGTTGTTGGTACAAAAGTTCGTACGGTAGGCTACAGCCTTTATGAATTTTTACATGCAAGAATGGGCCGGAGTAGATAAAGAAACCCGGTACTCCACTTTGGGTATAAAGACGTAAAAGATGATAAAGGTAATCCGACAGGTGAAAGAACTACCACTTCAACTTACTCTACTGCAGACAAATACAAACTTGGTTCTGCACTTCCCAATGTATTTGGAGGTTTGAATAACACATTTACATTTAAAGGATTAGACCTTTCATTCCTCTTTACTTATAGTTTTGGAGGAAAGATATATGATGCGTACGAAGCCAATTTGCTGAATGATGGTAACAACAACGGTTATCAAGCCATCAAAGATCAAGCGAATTATTGGACAAAAGAGAATCCAAACGCTCCGAATCCTGCATTCTTGCCCAATAACACTTCAAGTTCTCATTCTACATCAAGCCGCTATTTGCACGATGCAGATTTCATTAAATTTAAAAATATCAACTTAGGTTATACTCTACCAAAAAAAATGGACACAGAAGATACAGTTGGGAGACAGTACGTTTCTTTGGAAGTCTGGAGAATATCTGTGTATGGAACTTGGATGGTAGTTTCAAAGGTTACGATGTGGAATTGGGAGGTGTAACCGGAGTATTGGACGGTGCAGGTACGGTTCCATTGCCTCGTACAATCTTATTTGGTATAAATATTGGTTTCTAATTTAAAATTGAGATTACGATGAATAGAATAAAGCAAACTATAATAGCACTTGCAATAGGTCTTAGCTTGGCAAATTGCGGTGATGATTTTTTGGATACTACTTCTTCGGACCAAATGTCCGATTCTAACACCTTTACTACGATAGACGGTGCGCAGCAAGTGTTGACCGGTGCTTATGACTGGTTGACCAATGGCTGGTTGGCTCATATGACCAACCAATATATTTTCTTCTTGCCTGACATTATGGGAGATGACGCATTGGTGACACCTGACCCCAACTACAATTATGGACGTTTTGTGTCTCCTTATCAATATACAGTTTCTCCAGGAAGTACCTATACTGATGACCCGTGGAAGGGATGTTACAGTATCATAGATAATACGAATGCCATTTTGGATAATATCGGAAACCTGGCAGAAAGTGCAGAGCGTAACAGAATTGAAGGTGAAGCGCTATCTCTAAGAGCTTATACTTATCATTTCTTAGTAAGAATGTATGCCAAACCTGTAAACAAGTACCCGGATAATCCGAGCATAATTTTACGTATTTCTTCTGGAACAGAAGACCTTCCTCGTGCTACGGTAAAAGATGTGTATAATCAGCTTGTCGTTGACATGGAAAAAGCATGTGGATTGTTGGACCAGCATTCTTCTTCATCTAAGGCATATATCGGTGCGAATGCTGCTCATGGAATTCTTGCACGTTTGTATTTGGATTTAGGTGATGAAACAAATGGCATCAAACATGCCAATGCTGCATTGAAAGGTGTTAATTTGATGAATACGGCAGTTTACACAGCTGATTTCTGTGAAGTTAACTCAGAAACACTTTGGGCTTTCGAATGTCCAACTGATGATAATCAATCTATCTTTCATTACCCTCTTTCTGGTATTTGTGTGGAGATGATTATGAAGATGCTGTTATTGGTTATAGCTCATTACGAGTTTCAAAGGCTTTGATTAATCTAATGGAAGATAAAGATATACGCAAAACTCAGTTCCCGAAAGATTCTGAAACAAACGATTATATCAGTGAAACAGGATACTTGACAACAAAGATTCATAGTCGTAACAATGAAATGGGACAAGGCTCTTTCAATATGCTGCGTGGTTCTGAGATGTATCTTATTATTGCTGAATTAGCTGCTGACAAACAGCATTATGATGTGGCTAAAGAAGCATTAAATGTTGTTCGGATAGCTCGTGGATTGGATAAATATAGTGGAACGGATGCCGGTTTAGCAGATGAGATACAACAAGAAAGAAGGCGTGAATTATTTGCAGAGGGACATCGCCTATTCGACATGAAACGTAGAGGTTTGGCATTGACAAGAACTGGAGTTGACGGACACGATTTGTGGACTAGTCAATTAGACCTTCCTGCTGGCTCTGATAGATTTGAATTACCTATTCCGCAAGCAGAGATTGATGCTAATGGAGAACTGACAAATAAT
>NZ_CP059411.1:0-29300 GCF_013874375.1 Bacteroides sp. CACC 737 | reverse complement strand
TATTTAAGCGCAAAAGTAACACTTTTGTTTGCTTTCCGATATTTTTTCATTATTTATTTCTACATTTGTAGCGTTAACACGGACTGTGTAAAGGATATGCAAACCTTATTAAATGACATAGAATTAGATATTCAGGAATTGAAATGTTTGATGCAAGCCATTTCAAGTGATACCAATCCGACATTGAGGATTGTGGCAAAACGGAATATCCAGCAGATGAAGGTACGCTTGGAGGCGTTGCAAGAACTGCTTGAGGAGGCGCCAACGGCTGTTGTGCCGCCCCTGAAGGAAATCCCTACTGCTACTACTCCTTTGGCTGGACCGGTTTCTCCGGTTGTACCGGTCGTCCCTGATACAATGAAGATGGTATGTGAGGAACCGGGAAACAGTTCATACGGCTGAAGCGCTCCAGACTGTTGTAACTTCGGCATCTCCTATTTTGGCAGAACGTATCAAGCCTGCCAAGGATTTGAGACATGCCATCAGTCTGAACGATTCATTCCGTTTTGTCCGCGAGCTGTTCGCAGGCGATGCTGCACGGATGAATGAAGTGGTACGACGTTTGGGTGAGGCCCCTTCTTTGGACAAGGCTATGGATATTTTCGTTTCGGAAGTGCAGCCGGATGAAGAGAATGAAGCCGCTGTCGATTTTATGGAACTCCTCAAAAAATATTTCAGCTAAACAACCGATAAGTATGGGAAAACTTTATGTAGTGCCTACCCCGGTAGGGAATTTGGAAGATATGACATTCCGTGCTATCCGGATTCTGAAAGAAGTGGATTTAATATTGGCTGAGGATACACGTACTTCCGGCATATTGCTGAAACACTTCGAAATAAAGAATGTGATGCAATCTCACCATAAATTTAATGAACATAAAACGGTTGAAAGTGTTGTTAATAGAATAAAGGGGGGAGAAACTGTAGCTTTGATTTCGGATGCAGGTACACCGGGTATATCCGACCCGGGCTTTCTGGTGGTCAGAGAGTGTGTGCGCCAACGCATCGAAGTGCAATGCCTGCCGGGAGCGACGCTTTTGTGCCGGCATTAGTGGCTTCCGGATTGCCGAATGAGAAGTTCTGTTTTGAAGGTTTTCTTCCACAGAAGAAAGGAAGGATGACTCGCCTGAAGGCATTGGCCGGGGAGCGTCGTACCATGGTGTTCTATGAGTCTCCCCACAGATTGGTAAAAGCTTTGGCGCAGTTTACCGAACATTTCGGTGCCGGACGTCAGGCATCTGTTTCGCGGGAAATTTCAAAGGTGCACGAAGAAACGGTGCGTGGAACGCTTACAGAATTAATAGAACATTTCACGGCGAACGAACCGCGCGGTGAAATTGTGATTGTAGTAGCAGGAATAGACGATTAAATAACTTCATTAACCAAACGTAAAACGAAAGCGTATGAAAAAGTTAGCAGTTTTAATTGTATGCGCGGCTGTAATGGCTTCGTGTGACAGTTTCTCTGGTGGCAGTAAGAACCAGCTGAAAGCTGAAAATGATTCTTTATTGATGGAACTGACTCAGCGTAATGCTGAATTAGACGAGATGATGGGTACTTTCAATGATATTTCAGAGGGATTCCGCCAGATTAATGCGGCGGAGAGCCGTGTGGATTTGCAACGTGGCGCTGTGGCAGAAGGCTCTTTGAATGCCAAGCAGCAGATTGCGTCGGACATTGAATTTATCCGTAAACAGATGGAAGAGAACAAGGAGCAGATTGCCAAACTGCAATCTATGTTGAAGAACAGCAAAAACAACTCTGTTCAGTTGAAGAGAGCTGTAGAATCTTTGACTCAGGAGTTGGTGGCAAAGACCCAGCGTATTGAAGAATTGCAGGCTGAGCTGGCTTCCAAGAATATCCGTATCCAGGAACTGGATGCTGCCGTGACCGGCTTGTCTAGTGAGAAGGAGGAATTGACTGCCGAAAATGAGGCGAAGGCCAAAACCGTTGCCGAGCAAGATAAGGCACTTAACACAGCTTGGTTTGTGTTTGGCACAAAGAAGGAGCTGAAAGACCAGAAGATATTGACAAATACCGGGCTTTTCAAAAAAGGCCAGGTGCTGAAAGATTCTGATATCAACAAGGACTACTTTACACAAGTGGATATCCGTACGACAAAAGAGATTAAAACTATACTCCAAAGATGCTGATATCTTGACCACTCATCCTGCTGGCTCTTATGCGTTGGAGAAAGATGATAAAGGACAGCTGACTTTGAAGATTACAAATCCGAAAGACTTCTGGAGTGTGTCCAAGTATTTGGTAATCCAAGTAAAATAACACTGTTATAAGATTGATACAGAACGGACGCAGGTTATTGGAATTGATAATCTGCGTCTATTTTTATATATACCTTTCCTTTAAGTAATGGCATCTCAATATAAAAACCTCTTTTTTGATCTGGACGATACGCTTTGGGCATTTTCCCTTAATGCACGTGATACATTCGAAGAAATGTATCACAAGTATGACTATGGTCGTTTCTTTCGCTCTTTCCTGCATTTCTATACTCTTTATCAGCATCGTAATACAGAGCTGTGGGAAGAATACGGTAGAGGGCAGGTCAGTAAGGAAGAGTTGAACCGCCAGCGTTTCCTATATCCTCTGGAGGCAGTAGGGGCGAGGGATGTTGCTTTGGCTGAGGCTTTTTCTGATGATTTCTTTTCGGTCATTCCCACAAAAAATCGGCTGATGCCGCATGCTTATGAGGTGCTGGAATATTTGGCGGGGAAATATAACCTCTATATCCTTTCCAATGGTTTCCAAGAACTGCAATGTCATAAGATGCGTTCGGCGGGTATCGACCGCTTTTTTAAGAAGATTGTTCTCTCTGATGACATCGGTATCTTGAAGCCCTGGCCCGAAATCTTTCATTTTGCACTTTCTGCCACACAATCCGAGGTGCATGATTCTTTGATGATAGGCGATAGTTGGGAAAATGATGTGATAGGAGCCAAAGGAGTGGGTATGCACCAAGTGTTTTATAATGTAACCGGGAAGGAAGAACTGCCTTTTCAACCGACTTATCATATCAGTAATCTGAAAGAATTGATGCAGATTTTGTGACATTGAAATTTTTAATTGTACTTTTGTCTGCAGAAACGTATATTATACAGCTATGGACACAATCTTACCTTTCGCTCTACTTTGTTTTACCTCCTTCTTTACGTTGACAAACCCTCTCGGCACCATGCCGGTGTTTTTGACCATGACGCATGGAATGACGGACCGTGAACGGCAGTCGGTAGTATCGCGCGCCACTTTGGTTGCCTTTATTACGATTATGGTCTTTACGTTTGCGGGACAGTTCCTCTTTAAGTTCTTCGGTATCTCTACCAATGGTTTCCGTATTGCCGGTGGAGTTATTATCTTTAAGATTGGCTTCGATATGCTGCAAGCCCGTTATACTCCAATGAAGCTGAAAGACGAGGAAATCAAGACTTATGCCGATGATATTTCCATTACTCCTCTTGGAATTCCGATGCTTTGTGGTCCCGGTGCCATAGCCAATGCCATTGTGCTGATGCAGGATGCCCACACCATTCAGATGAAAGGAGTTCTTATAGGAATGATTGCCTTTATTTATCTGATTACCTTTTTCATATTGCGTGCTTCTACGCGGTTGGTCAAAATTTTGGGTGAGACGGGAAACAATGTGATGATGCGCCTAATGGGACTTATCCTGATGGTTATTGCCGTTGAGTGTTTTGTCAGCGGAGTGAAACCTATATTGGTGGATATATTGAAAGAAGGAGGCATACCATCACTGGCACACCTCCTCTAAACACTTTATTTATAAAAACACATTGGGAAAATTCCCAAGTTTCTTTAGGCTACTATTGATTAATAGCCTGGATTTTGTTCTATGTTCGGATTGGCATTGATTTCACCGACGGGAATCAACGGGAGCGCTTTCTTGGAGTCGCGGTTGAATGTACGCGCTTCTTCGCTCAATACGTCGTGCCATCCTCTGTCATTAACGTCCGTGTAGCGTGTAACGGTTTCACCGCGGCGCATAACATCGAAGTAGCGCTGTCCTTCACCTACAAGTTCCTTGCGGCGTTCGATGTAGATGCGGTCTAATGTGATGTTTCCGCTGGTTACTTGTTTGCTTTCATCCGTTGTGCGGTTGGAGATGATATCGTTCAGCAAGTTGGCAGCCTTGTTCTTGTCTCCGGCTTGGAAAGCTGCTTCTGCTGCTGACAAGTAAACTTCTGACAAGCGCAGCAATGGGACATTGGAGTAACGTACATCTCCGTTTACAGCAGGCATTTTGTTGATGTAAACTTTACGTTTGTCAAATCCTCCTGCTGCCGCTGCCAATAATATGTCGTTACGGATGTCTGCCGGGTCGGATGTAAGCATGTCAGAGAAGTCTTTTGTGACAATTACATCTCCATATCCGGGAGAAGCGCCAGCCTTGTCTGCATATAAGTAGGCAATACCTTCACGGTCTGTCCAGTCAGTATTGTTGTTGATGGAAATCTCGAACATGATTTCTTTTGAATGATTGGCATCACTTTTGCTCCATGCAGCAACATATTCTGACGGTTTCCAAAGTTTGTAAGACGAGTTTGATATGATGTCTTCAGCTACGGATAAAGCCTTGCTCCATTCGCCTTTTGTCATATATACACGTACCTGCAAGGCTTTGGCAGCCCAAAGGTTGACATAACCCACTTCATTGGTTTTGGGCAGTGCATTTGAGTTGATTGCATCTGTCAAATCCTTTTCAATAGCCTCATAACATTGGGCTACCGTGCTGCGGCTTGGCTTTTCTGTCGATTCCAGCGGGGAGGTAGCGATGGGCACACCGAGTGAGCTGCCTTGATCTACTGTATAAGGTTTACCGTAGATACGTGTAAGGTCAAACAGTGCCATGGCGCGCAGAACTTTTGCTTCTGCATCATATTGGTCAATAGTGGCTTTTGCCTCTGCCGCGTCGGTCAGGTTGCCACTTTCTGCTGCCTGAATCAGACGGTTGGCGCGTGCTATGACTACATAAGGCATCTGCCATACGGCTGTTGAGGTGGTGAAATTGTCGGCAGTTGTATATTCCATAT
This sequence comes from Bacteroides sp. CACC 737, assembly GCF_013874375.1. NCBI lineage: Bacteria > Pseudomonadati > Bacteroidota > Bacteroidia > Bacteroidales > Bacteroidaceae > Bacteroides > Bacteroides sp. CACC 737. The sequence continues at coordinate 24,234 of NZ_CP059411.1, read as the reverse complement.
AGTAGTAGAAGTTTGCTCTTCCACTTCCACCGTTATATTCATATTGGATATCTTCCCCTCTCATGTCACCGTATACGAACATGAGGCGTCCATAATAATTAATCAGGCTACTGTTACCTTTAACGGCAGCATAAAGTCCCGTCCGCACATTGGCCAAATCATCGCTGTTCTTGATTGCGGTTTCAGCATCTATTCCGTCTGCGGGTGACTGATCCAGCCAACTGTTGAGGCATGATGAAGTGCTGACTGCCATAGCTGCGCAAAGCGTTGCTGTGTATAATGTCTTTAATATTTTCATTTTCGTATCTTTATTAGTTAGAAATTCAATTCTATTCCGAATGTATATGTTCTCAATGCCGGAGTCTCAAATGTGCATAGTCCGTCTACACGCATTTCCGGATCTACAAATAAGTCTTTAGATTTCCATGTAAGCAGGTTGGACCCCGAGAAGTAAATTCTTGCCTTGCTAAGTCCAAGCTTGTTGATATAGTTTTGCGGAATGCTTACACCTAATGTGAGGTTCTTCAGACGTAGATAATCAGTAGGCATCAGCCAGCGTGAAGACAGTGAAGCTACGCTTCCATATTCAAATTTAGGCAATGTGGCATTCGTGTCGCCCGGGCCGGTCCACATCTTTGAGATGTCGTAGTATGTCGGTACGGCACCACCGTATAGATGTGAACCGCCATTGGAGTGCTGCCAAGTGGAGTAGTCAAAAGCATCACCACCCAATGAATAAGTGAAAGTGAAGCCCAAGTCAATAAACTTCCATTTGAGGTTGTTGGTAAGACCGCCTTCTATACTAGCCTGATGCTTGCCTACAATAGTTTTGTTGGCTTCAGAGATATTGGTTGTTGTCTTGCGGGCATTCTCTGTTCCGTCATTCAGGTAGAACATTTCTTTACCGGTCTCAGCGTCGACTCCGGCGTATTCATAAACATAGTATGAATAGTAAGGTTCGCCTACACGGTGAATCAGTGGTCCTGATACGATTTCATTCTGCTGGCCATCCAGTTTGGTCAGTTTGTTGCTGTTATGTGCCATGTTCAGAGAAGTGGTCCATGTGAAATCCTTGTTTCTGAAATTGGTTGATGTAATGGTCAACTCAAAACCGGAGTTCTTCAGTGAACCGATGTTCTGCGGAGTGGTATATCCGTAATCGCCATCATAATATCCTCCGACTTGTGATACGGGGAGGTCGTATATAAGGTCACTGGTTTTACGCTGATAGTAGTCGAATGTTACGGAGATACGGTCAATGAATGAAAAGTCGAGACCGATATTCCATGTTTTGTTCTTTTCCCATTTCAGGTCCGGGTTTGCAATTCCGACGATTGACATTCCTGACTGTCCATTGTATATGACTCCATATTTATAAAGATTCATATAAGCGTAATAGTCTGATGGTTGCGTTCCGTTTACACCATATGACACACGGAGCTTTCCATCTGTCAATACACTCTTGACGGGATTCAGAAAACTTTCGTCTATGAATCTCCATGCTCCGGAAACCGACCAGAAACTTCCCCAACGGTTTTCTCTTGCCAGACGTGAACTTCCGTCGGTACGATAGCTGAGACCGAGATAATATCTGTCTGCGTAGTTATAATTGGCACGTCCGAGGAACGAAGTCATGCGATAGCTCTGTCTGTTGGTTTCGGCACTTGTTGAACCGGCATTTGTCAATTCGTACAAATCACCCGGATAGTCTTGGCCTGCCATATAGTTGAAAGCATATTCCGTATCTTGTGTTTCAAAACCAAGCAGGGCATCAATATTGTGCAGGCCGAAAGAGTTGATGTAAGAGAGCTGGGTTTGTGTATTCAGCTGGTCATTACGATTGACAATGCGCTGCATGACACCACCTGGAGCGCCATTGTTTGAGTGTCTGTCCCAAAGAACATCATTGGTACCTTGTGCGTAATCATAAGCAATCTTTTCACTTAAATTTAACTTGTCCCAAATATTATAGGTCAACTTGATTGTATTAAATGCCTTCATCAGGGTATAAACGTCAGAGCTGTGCTCTCTTTCATACAAAGGATTGACTCCAAATATGCCGCAACCATTGTTTAATGTGCCGTCTTCATTATAGGGAGTTGATGAGGGGCTTTGGAAGAATGCATAATTGGCTACAGGCCCATCATAGGAGGTAGCTTCATTGGTTTTGTTTTGTCTTACTTTTGAAAATTGGCTTGTAACCTGAACTTCAAAGTCTCCAAACTTATGAGTGAGGTTTGCATTACCAGTGAAACGTTCCAGACCTTGTTTGTAAATGATGCCTTCCTGATTGGTATAAGCGGCTGAGGTGTAGAATTTGGTACGGTCGTTGCCGCCAGATACGCTCAGCTGGTAGTTCTGATGAGAACCGTTACGGAAAAGCAGGTCTTTCCAATCCGTCCATCCGGTTGAGGGTTTTGAAGCGAAGTCCTCGATGTTCTGGTCTGCAAAAGTTGCGGCATCTGCATCGGACATGTTTCCGCTGTATAATCCATAATTCTTGAGACCGGTCCATAAGAGTTCGCGGCGTGAGTCACCGTCGAGCATAGGACGATAATCTATTGCCATGTTTGAAAAACCCCAGTCAGAGCGGAAACTTACATTTGTTTTACCTTGTTTTCCGCTTTTCGTCGTAATGACCACAACACCGTTAGCAGCACGCGAGCCGTAAAGAGAGGCAGCCGCCGCATCTTTGATAACTGTGATAGACTCGATGTCATTGGTATTGAGTGAAGACAGAATATCAGTTCCTGCATCACTATAAGTGAACTCGGATAAGTCTCCACTTGTTACCGGTGTTCCGTCAATAACATAAAGCGGATTGTTTCCGGCATTGATGGAACCCATACCACGTACACGAATACTGCTTACAGAACCTGGATTACTTGAACTTGAACCAAAAGTAACACCAGCGACATTACCAGAAAGCTTGTCGGCAACAGAAAGAACAGGTACATCTTCCAAGGTGGAAGTGTTTACAGTAGAAGCAGCTCCGGTAAATGATGCTTTTTTAAATGTACCGTAACCGGTAACCACAACCTCTTCAAGCAGCTCAGAATCGGATTTCAAAATTACCTTTACATGAGGTTTAATCGTTACTTCTTGGGTTTGCATACCAACAAACGAAATCACCAGAGTTTTCGCGGAACTTGGTACGTTTGGTAATGTAAAATCACCATCTACACCGGTAATAGCACCAACTTGTGTACCTTTTACCAATACAGAGGCTCCAATAACTGGCTGCCCGTCTTCTTCAGAAATTACAACACCTGTAACCTTCTGGGTTTGGGCAGTTACTAGGCCTATTCCAACAAAAAGACAGGCCAATAACAGCATTAATTTTCTTTTCATAAATTCTCTCTTAAAGTTTAACTTTACATTAATTGTTTCTTTACTCTAACAAAGTGCAAATATATTAATAAAACTGAAACGAACAACTATTTTATTGAAAAAACCTTGTAAATCTATCAATTTGTTAACTAAACACGCTACTTTATGCTTAATAACAGATTTTTCATACTTAAAAAACCTAAACCGGCTTATGTTTACTATCACTATGATTCCCTCTTTCAAGGTGATTTTTCCAAGAAATACACATATTTTAAAACAAAATGGTTAATAAACAAGCTGCTAAAACAAAAAACATACCTGATTTTGAAACAAAATGAGAATTTCCGGAGATTAAATACCGATTAATAGCTAAACACAAAAAGACACTTTTTAGAGATATTAATTCTTATTCTATTCTCACCGAGCACAGAATATCGTCTTATTTGTTATTAGTATTAATTAAAATCAAGCAAAATGAGTAAAATTATTTACAATCTAGTGTACAACAGAAAAAGAAGCCTGAATAAAAAAGGAATGGCGTTAGTGCAAGTAGAAGCCTATTTGGACAGAAAGAAAAAGTATTTCTCCACCAAAGTTTATCTAAAGCCAGAACAATGGGACAATAAAAAGCTTATCGTGAAGAATCATCCTAATGCGGATGCACTGAATAGATTGATATATGAATTTATGGCTATGATAGAAAAAAAAGAGTTGGAATTGTGGCAGCAAGGAAGGCGTATTTCATTAGAGTTACTAAAGGAGGTTTTGAGCACAAACGAAAACAAAACCTCTTTTATTTCTTTTTGTAGACAAGAGATAGCAAACTCTGCTCTGAAAGAAAGTACAAAACGAAATCACCTCTCCACTCTTTCATTATTACAACAGTTCAAAAAGGATGTAACCTTTTCTGATTTAACATTCGAATTCATATCCTCCTTTGAATATTTCTTGCAATCAAGAGGCTATCACACAAATACGATAGCCAAACATATGAAGCATCTGAAGCGACATATAAATGTCGCCATCAACAAGGATTATATAGAGATACAAAAATACGCTTTTCGAAAGTACAAGATTAAAACTATAGAAAACAAGCATACGCACTTATCTCCTGAAGAGCTGGAGAAGTTGGAGAAATTAAGCTTGGCTGGCAGATATACTAAATTGCAGAAGACTTTAGATGCATTCTTGTTTTGTTGCTATGCAGGAATGAGATATTCTGATTTTATCAGTTTATCACCCGATAACATCGTGGAGATCCGTCAAGAAACCTGGCTAATTTATAAATCCATAAAGACGAGTACAGAAGTCAGATTACCTCTTTATCTCTTATTCGAAGGAAAAGGGCTTGTTATTCTGGACAAATATCGGGATGACTTACAAAGCTTCTTTCATTTAAGGGATAACTCTAATGTGAACAAAAATTTAATTGTGATTTCCCGCCTAGCCGGTTTATCAAAAAAGATTTCATTTCACACCGCTCGCCATACTAATGCAACTCTATTGATTTATAATGGAGTAAACATTACAACAGTGCAAAAATTATTGGGGCATAAAAGTGTTAAAACCACACAAGTGTATACGAATGTAATGGATATGACTATAGTACATGATTTAGAAAAGAACCATGCACTCATGCCTTTGCCTAAAAAAACACGAACTTAGCATAGTCAATACTGCACTTTCATATCATTAGTCATATACTTCTCCTTTAAAGTCTGTTCACTCACTATTCTGTTTCAACCTGCTCGCTGCAAACTCACTGCATACGTTTTGCAGTACCACTGCATATTGCTTGCAGTACCACTGCATATTGCTTGCAGCCGCACTGCATATTAGTTTGCAGTACCACTGCAACAGCTTTGCAGTATCACTGCAATAGGTTTGCAAAATCTTGCAGCAAGAAACTATTTATAATCAATTAGATACAGTATAGTGTGAATAGAAGATTAACATTGGTGTGTTATCAATATTTAAACAGATTGGAGGTGTGGAAGCAAAATTTGCTTCCACACTTTTGCATTGCTTCCACAGCATCTGTAATGCCGATAAATAGAGGGATATAAGGAACGGGTGGAAGCGTGGAAGCAAAAATGATGAAAACTGCTATGAGGAAACAATTGTTGTCTTGATTGTTTAGCCAATCAGAAAGTTTTGAATTTGCTGTTTTCTGAAGCTATTGAAATATTCTTTTACATAGATTTTAGTAGTTTCGCTAATAAAATGACAATGTAGAGTAAATACTTCATTGAAAGCAGCTAGGATGATAGATATTGACAAAAGACATGCTTCATATAAGAGGAAGAATCATTTAAAATCTTTAAGCAGCGTATTAACTTTATGGTATACATCTGATAACCTGGTTGTTAATCCTACAAATAGTATCACAGCAGTAAGGTTTTATGCGTCGTCCCTCCATACACATACCTTGTGAGAAAGGAAATTTCGCTATAGTTATTTCTAGCACATAGCATAATTATCTGATTATTAATAAGATAAATAAAATATAGTTCCGCGAAAACTCTGGTGATTTCATACATCGGTATGAAGACTCAAGAAGTGGTAATCAAACCGAGCGTAAAAGTGGTTATGATGCCTGATACAGAGATACTTGATGAAGTAACAGTAGTGGCTTATGGCACTAAACGCAAACAAGATTTGGTGGGCTCTATCAGCAGTGTAAAGAATGAGATTATCAGTAATTCACAAGCTACATCCGTGTCCAATGCACTAGAAGGAGCTGTGGCCGGTTTGCAGGTTGTAAGCTCTTCCGGCCAGCCGGGACAAGATGCCAATATCGTATTGCGCGGTATCGGTTCTATTTCAGCCAGCAACAATGCGCTGATTGTAGTAGATGGTGTGCCCTTCAACGGTAAGTTGTCGGACATCAACCCTACGGACATTGCTTCAGTGAACGTGTCGAAAGATGCTGTATCCAACTCTTTGTATGGTTCCCGCGCAGCTGGTGGTGTGGTCATGATTACTACCAAGACCGGACGCAAAGACAAGGTGGCCATCAACTTTAACGGTACCTGGGGTGTGGCACAGCGTGCGTACAAAGATTATGATATGGCTACTGATCCGGAAGAGTTCTATCGTTTGTCTTGGTATGGTCTTCGTAATACCTATTGGGCGGCTGGAAAATCCATTGAAGACTCTAATTTAGCAGCCAGTCAGGATTTACTGGGCGAACTGGGTAATTACAATGCATATATCATCCCGCAAGGAGAATATTTAGTAACACCTGATGGAAAACTTAACCCCAATGCACGTTTGCGTTATAATGATTCGTTTGCCGATGCCTTGTTCGACAATGCCTTCCGCCAAGAATACAATATATCTGCATCGGGTGGTAATGACCGTACAGATTTTTATGTATCTATGGGCTTTCTGGATAATGACTCTTATGTGTTAGGTTCTTCTTATGAGCGTTTTACAGCTCGTGCCAACGTTAACTCCCAGTTGAAATCCTGGTTGAAGGTAGGTACCAATGTAGGATATTCCAAAGCAACTCAGAATGGTGTACAAGAGAATGCCGGAGCTGCCTCCAATCCTTTCGAAGTAGCACGTTCTTGGGCTCCTATCTTTCCGGTTCATGCCTATGATGCAGAAGGTAACATGAAATATTATGAGGATGGAAGCCCCATGTATGATGCCGGAAATGGTGAAACAGACGGTACATCTAAACGTCCTACGGCTACTAACCAGAATGTGATAGCCAATATGAAAGAGGATATTCGTGAAACTGTGTACAATAATCTGACTTCACGCTCGTATCTGGAAATCTCGTTCTTGAAGAATTTCAAGTTTACAGCAAACTATAGTTTATGATTTCACGAACAGTAGCCAGACAGTATTCTACACTCCGCTCATCGGTGACGGACAGTCTTTCGGTGGTCGTGGTACAAAAGGAAGCTACAACACTACGACTACCAACTTCAACCAGATTCTGGCTTACAGCAATGTATTTGGCGATAACCACCACCTGTCGGCCAAGATAGGTCACGAGTACTACAAGTATGAATATCAGTATTTGGCAGGACAGAAGACCAACTTCTTTAATCCGAACAATCCGGAACTGGACAACGGTGGACAAATGCAATACATCAATAGCTACACGGCAAACCATAACATCGAGGGTTATTTCGGTATGGCAGACTACGACTATAGCAATAAATATTACGTTTCTGCCGCTTTCCGTCGCGACGGTACTTCCCGCTTTTTGGACCGTTGGGGTAATTTCTGGTCGGTAGGTGCTGCTTGGCGTATTTCCAACGAAGCATTCATGGAAGGTACAAATTCTTGGTTGAACGACTTGAAACTGCGTGCATCTTATGGTACCCAGGGTAATGAAAGCATCCTTTCGGAATATGACTATGCCTATGTGTACACGCCTTATCAAGACCAATACACAGTTACTTGGAATGGTTCAGAGCTGGGTTATTCACCGGAATTCTACGGTAATCCGGACTTGACCTGGGAAAAGCAGAAGACTTTTGACGTGGGAGTAGATTTCCGTCTCTTCGATAGAGTATACGGTTCATTCGAATATTTTTATCGTCGTACGGACGATATGCTTTTCAAGCGTCCCGTAGCTTTCTCTACAGCCGGACGGCCGTATAACTGGGAAAATCTGGGTGCGATGAAGAACACTGGTATAGAGTTTGAAGTGAATGTGGATATCTTCAATCAGTCTGACCTGAAGTGGACGGTATCGCTCGTAGGCTCCCACTACAAGAACCGTATTGTGACATTACCCGAAGAAAACCGTGAAAATGGTATCACTTCCGGTCCGTTCAACCTGCGCGAAGGTAAGAGCCGCTTTGAATACTATACTTATATGTATGCCGGCATGGACGAAAAAGGAAATGCCATGTGGTACATGGATGAGACAAACGAGAAAGGGGAAGTGACAGGCCGTACTACCACCACCACTTATGCAGACGCAACCCGCTACTTCATTGGAAAATCTGCGCTGCCCGATTTCAACGGTGGTTTGAGCACTACTTTCTCTTACAAGGGAATTGACCTTTCTATAGCAACGGCTTTCCAGATTGGTGGCTATGCTTATGACTACTCTTATCTGTCCGGCATGAGCTCTTCATTCTACGTAGGTCATAATAAGGATATGTGGAAAACATTCAACCCTGAGACCGGTCAAGGTTCACTTCCTATTTGGAATGCCGACAATGCTTCCAACTCTTTCACTCAGCAATCAGACCTCAATCTGGTAAAGGCCAGCTACTTCAGCATCCGTAACATCACTTTGGGCTACACATTGCCGAAGAACTTGATGCAGAAATTGGGGTGTTGAGAAACTGCGTATCTATGCTACGGCAGATAATCTCGGCTTGTGGTCCAAACGTCAGGGATTTGACCCTCGTGTGGCAATGGCTGGTTCTGATAATGAATATGGAGGCTATTCTCCGATGCGTGTGATTTCCGGAGGTATCAACCTTACATTCTAAACTAAAAAATAAAATTGTATATGAAGATAATGAAATATATGATGCAGGTGCTTCTTGTCGGGGGCCTGCTTACATCTTGCATTGAAGATGCTGATGTTACCGCTTATTTGACTGAAGACCAACTGGGCAATGTGGCTCAGGAAGATCCTGATAAGGCTTTTTCAGCTGCTGTGGCAGGTATGTATACTGATATGCAACAGTATGTTGACGTCAATATGAGTCACAACTATTTCGGTCAAAAGAGTTTTGATTACTTAACATCGCTGATGGGCAACGATATGATTATGACCGGACGTTTCGCTATGAGTATGTATCATTATTTGCTGGATTACTGGCAACAGAACTATACTCCGACCAACAACCGTTGGAAAGAGTACTATCGTGTCATAGCCAATGCCAACAACATCCTCAAGCTGATTGACCCCAGCAGTGAAGATCCCGCCAATTTGAAATATCGTGCCATCGCTCTTGGTTTCCGTGGCTACGCCTACTTACAACTGACTTACTTATACCAGCATTCCTACTATACCGGTGCGGATGGAACGAAATGGGGCCGTGGAGAGAATATGACTTCTCCCAGTCTCCGTGTGTACCGCTTATTACAGAGGATACGGAAGGTGACCAGCCACGTGCTACTGTAGCCCAAATCTATGAACAAATCAAGAGTGACCTTACTACTGCTTTCGACTTGTTCAAGAATTTGGATATGACGCGTACTTCCTCACCCACTGATATGGATGGCTGCGTGGTAGCTATGCATTTGGCTCGTGCGAACATGGTTATCCATGAATGGGATGAGGCGATAAAGTATGCGCAGGTGGTGATTGATAATTTCCCTATATTGCAGAGTGAAGACCAGATACTCCAAGGATTCAGTAATATCAGCTTGCCGGATGTAGTATTCGGTAGCGATGTTACAGCAGACAATAGTACAACTTATATGTCTTTCTTCTCGCAGATGGATACTTATGGCGATGGTTATGCCGGCATCGGTGTATGGCGCGCTGCCTTTAAGCCATTAGTAGACCGTATCGCGGATACTGATATCCGTCTGCAATGGTTCTGCTGCGACCGTTCTACAGGTGTAACAGATGACTCCGGTAATCGTATAACATTGATTCGTGACACTCAGTCTCCAGTTGCCGTGGAATACCAAGCCGTAAAATTTATCGGTACAGGTCGTGATAACATCAAGGCCGGTGTGTTCAGCGGATGGGAACTGGGAGATTATATTTACCTGCGTTCAGAAGAAGCTTACATGATAAAAATGGAAGCTTTGGCTCACAAGGGTTCTGCTGAAGCAGTGACTGAACTGAATAGCTTTATGAAGACCCGCCAGCCCGATTATAATTACACTTTCACGAACAAGGCTGACCTGATAGAGGAAATCATTTATCAGAAACGTGTAGAGTTCTGGGGTGAAGGTTTGGAATATATTGATAATCGTCGTTTGAATATTCCTGTAGATCGTACAGATGAAACTTGGGGCGCAGAAAATAATAATCACTTCTCTGCCGGTAAGTTCCGTTATAACCAAGAAGACAGGCCGTTCCTTTACCAGTTACCTCTCTCTGAAATAGAGAATAATTCTCAGCTTTCTCCGAGCGACCAGAATTAATACTTCAAAGGACATGTTATACGGAAAAATGACACAGAAGCGCTATCTGTGCAGACTAATCAAGCTGCATTACCCCAACAATAATAATGCGGCAATTATGATGATTCATCCGGTTGAACATACCGGAATTTCATAATAAAGTGTTTTTGAGAAGCCACTCATTGCGAAATGGGTGGCTTTCTTCTCTTAATCCAACAAAAGACTTCAGGGGGAAGTGTTATTTCAAGATTACATATCTTCCAAAGAAAGCCCTTTATAAGAAACAGAGCAGTTTTTCCATTCTTTGTTGATTGTGACTTTTTTCTTCAATATCCCCCAACCTATCCGTTCAGGATTGTGTTTAATTTCGACCAATTCATAAAATGAAAAAATACGATGTCGGTCTTTCATCCGTTGATTTCAATAAAAGTGAGGTCTTACCGATGCGCTTTCTTCCTACTAAAACCGGCATTTGCGATTCTTCTTGAAACTGTTCTGCTATATTCTTTAAAACAGCCAACTCTTTTTTGACCATAGAATTTCATAATACACCTATTATTTTACATCAAGTCCACTATTATCCGTAGTGTACATTACGATAATACTAATTAAAGACGATATTTGTATAAAATGAATTTATTTTTGAACTTTTACACAAAAAACTATAAAGTAATTTATTTAAGATCCTTTAGAAATAACCTCATAAGTTCATTAGTTTTTTATCCGACAAACACAGACTTTCTCTATTTGAAATAGGAATAGTTATTCTGTAATTTAAAATAGTATTTACATGAAATGCAATATTCTTATGGATGAAATAAATAATACAAGTAAATATTCAACGAAAAATAAACAAATGATAGATATTGACATAATCACCCATTCTTTTAAAAAGAGGAATGCTAATTTTACAACTGCAGTACATTAATTAACACTCAAATAACTATTAATCAAAATATTACATTTGTTAATGGTATCACATAAGTAAGGTTTTGTTTATTGTAGACCCATATAGGACAGCTTTGAAAAGAGTATTCCTTGTTTTAGCCAATTCTTTGACTTATTGTATATTCTTTATTATCAACAGAATACAGATAGTGTAGTTCCGCGAAAACTCTGGTAATTTCGTACATCGGCATGCAGACTCAAGAGGTTACAATTAAGCCGCATGTACGGGTTGTCATGCAGAGTGATACTGAACTTTTGGATGAAGTTGTAGTTGTTGCCTATGGTACTGCTACAAAAAGATCCTTCACAGGTTCCGCTACTGAAATTAAAGGAGACCGTATTGCTAACAAAAATCCGTCCGAATTATCTAAAGCGCTAACCGGTGAAGTAGCAGGTGTACAAGTTATTTCAACTAGTGGACAACCCGGCTCAAATGCAAGCATCAGAATTCGCGGTTTAGGTTCTGTAAATTCAAGCCGTGCTCCGCTGTATGTAGTGGATGGAATCCCCTTTGGTTCAGATTTAAGTGGAATTGATCCTTCAGACATAGAGTCAACTACCGTATTGAAGGACGCAACAGCAACAGCTCTATATGGTTCAAGAGCTGCCAATGGAGTAATTTTGCTGACCACCAAAAGAGGTAAAAAAGGAAAAACGCAAGTTGAAGCAAATGTAAAATATGGTATCAACACCCGTATAATACCTCTTTATGATACGATGGAAAGTCCCGAGCGGTTCATTGAGCTGACATGGGAAGGCATTAAAAATAAATATCAATATGCTGGTGGACGTGATGAAGCTGCTGCAGCAGCTATGGCAAGCAAGCTGCTGTGGGGATATGACGATCCTCAAAAAGGCTATCAAAATACTGGAATATACAAAGGATATAATATGTGGAGTACGGGAGATGTCATAGACCCTTCTACTGGCAAATTCAAGGCAGGTGTAGTCCGCAAATTTACTCCGGAGAAATGGGAAGATTATATTTTCCGTACAGGAGAAAAAGTAGAAGCCAATGTTAAGATATCAGGAGGCAGCGACAAGTTATCACATTATACCTCTTTCGGTTACTTGAAAGATGAAGGATACTATATAGGTTCTGATTTTGAACGTTTTAATGCCCGTTCCAATCTGTCTCAAGACATCACTTCATGGTTGAAATCAAATGTTAATATGGCTTATAGCTATATGGAACTGAATAAGCCCGGTCAAGGTGACAACATGAACAATGGTTTCCAATTCATTAATTTTATGCCTTCCATATTTCCGGTATTCCAACGTGATGCAGATGGCAATAAAATAAAGGATAATGTGGTCGGAGGATATCTGTATGATTATGGTATGGCTGAAGGTTATGGACGTCCTTACGCTTCAGGCGTAAATCCAGCCGGAGCGATTCAATTGGACAAGAATGAGTACCAATCTCATTCATTCAACGGCAATGCCATGTTTGAAGCAACTTTCTTGAAAGACTTCAAAGGAACGGTAAACTTTGGATTGCAATATCTTGGTACAAAAAACAATGAATTGACAAATCCATATTATGGTGATGCAGAGGGGTTAGGACGTATTTTCAAAAACATGAGTACATTCTTCAGCTTCACGTCAAACCAGATATTGTCATGGAAGAAAAGTTTTGGTGTGCACAATCTCGATGCATTCGTTGCGCATGAATCTACATTCTACAAGTCATCTGACAACTATGGCCAGAAATCAAAGATTGTTCGTCCTAACAATACAGAATGGTCTAATGCTGTAATTATGGACTATATGGATTCTCAAACCTACGGGTTTGACATGGAAAGCTACTTCGGACAAATTAGATATGATTATAACGATAAATATTTCTTTCATGGAACATTAAGACGTGATGGTTCATCACGTTTTGCCAAAGGACAGAAATGGGGAACATTCGGTTCTATCGGCGCCGCCTGGGCCATCACTAACGAAAATTTCATGAAAGACGTGAGCTGGTTGAAGAATTTGAAATACAAGTTAAGTTGGGGTGTGTTGGGTAACCAAGACTTTATCACCAATCCTACCATTGCAGGTTATTATCCTTACAATGATTTGTATACGATCGGTAACCTAAATGATGAAATCAGTTTTAGCTTTAAATATAAAGGTAATCCTGATTTGACATGGGAACGCAGCGAAACATGGAATACTGGTATCGAGTTTAATATAGCCGATATTTTGGAAGGTGAAGTGGAATACTATAATAAGACTACCAAAGATATGTTGTTCCTAAAGCAAGTATCTCCATCGCTGGGATATGCACAATACCCCGTCAATGACGGTAAAATGGTCAATAAGGGTCTCGAATTTTCTTTGGTGGCACATCTTGTGAAAACGAATGATATAAGTCTTGATTTACGTGTTAATGGTGGACATTATAAGAATAAAATGACCCAGATGCCTATGGATGATACCACAGGAAAAGAAAAGCCATTGGAGATACAAGGTGCTTACGGATGGTCGAAAGGACATTCTCTGTATGATTTCTATATAAGAGAGTATGCCGGTGTAGATCCAGAAACCGGTATGGCATTATACAACTCATACTATAATGTAAAAGCCGATGGAAGCAAGGACTTGATTACAGATATGGTAACTTACCAGCAGAACAATAAAATAGAGCGTTTGGAAGTAGAAAAGACCTCCGATTATAACAACGCAACTAAGAAATATGTCGGGAAATCAGGTATTCCGACTTTACAAGGGGGATTCGGTTTTGATTTAGCTGTTAAAGGTTTCGAATTAAATACGACTTTCTCCTATAGCTTAGGAGGATATGCTTACGACGGTGTATATGCTACATTAATGTCTAACAATACACCTGGTAGTGGAAACTGGCATAATGACATTGAAAATCGTTGGCAAAAGCCGGGTGATATAACAGACGTGCCACGTTTAACTTCCGGATATGATGAATATACAAATGCATCTTCTACTCGGTTCATTACCAGTCGTTCTTATTTGAATTTATCCAATGTAAGATTATCCTACACATTCCCTAAAAAATGGATGAATAGAATGAACATTGGTTCCTTGTCGGTTTATGTTTCCGGTGACAACCTGATGTTCATTTCGGCTCGTAAGGGATTTGTCTCAATGGCAGGAAATACCGTCAGTACAGATCCTAATGAGGATTCCGGAGGCTCTGACAGAAGTCAGTATGCTCCATTGAGTACTATTATGGGAGGTATTAAGATTCAGTTCTAACAATAAAATCATTTGAATATGAGAAATGTAATATATAAAATAGCAGCTTGTTCTGCATTAGTAGCCTTGGTGCTTTCTGGCTGTAAAGAATCTTTTCTGGAGGAAGATCCAAATGGATATATTTCATCTGACCAGATAAAAGAAAATGCAGTGTGGAATCCTAATATCATGTTAGGTCAGGCATTAGGTACGTATTCCACAACATTTGCCTGGCAGACAGGCGGTACAACGAATCACGACGATTTCGGACAAAAATCCATTGATATTGCCACAGATTTAATGAGTGGGGATCTGGCAATGAGCGGAGAAACCTACGGCTGGTTTAGCGATGCAGCTAGATTGCAGTGTAATACTACCACAAAAAACAGAACCTACATGCTGTGGAGGTATTATTACCGCATCATCAAGGCCTGCAATGAAATATTTGACACTGTAGGAGGAGATGAAAGTGTACCGGCTAATGAGGATAACCAAAATTATTATGCACAAGCAAAAGCTTTGAGGGCTCACTCGTATTTCAATTTGGTGAATTTATATGCAAAACCTTACGATATTGATAAAAATGCTAAGGCCATACCTCTTTACCGTTCTCAAACCACAGCAGAGACATTAGGACTCTCCACAGTGGAGGAAGTGTATGAACGGGTTATTATCGACTTGAAGGAATCAATAAATATTTTGGAAGAGTTGGAAGCAGCAGGTATTGGTCGTCCCAACGGCACTAAGGACCAAATCGACCAATGGACAGCTAAAGGAATACTTGCCTATGTTTATTTGACCAAAGGTGAATATGAGAATGCTGCTGCATTAACTTCCGATATTATCAATAACTCAGGATATCCTTTGATGAGTGAAACTGAAATTATCGAATCTGGATTCCGGAGTATCAATATCGGTTCATGGATGTGGGCATTTGATATTACCAAAGATAACACCGGAGGTTTGCCCACATTCTGGGGACAGGTAGATTATTTCACTTATAGCTACTGTTCTGCAGGTGATTATAAAATGATAGACCATAATCTGTATAATGAAATACCTGAAACAGATACTCGTAAACAGTGGTTTCATCCGTCTGTATTGATTAGCTGGTATAAATTTTATGATGCCGGAAGAAAAGCAATGGGAGACCGTACATGGACAAATGATATTGTTTACATGCGAGTTGAAGAGATGTACCTGATAAATGCTGAAGCCAATGCACGGGCAAATCATCTGCCCGAGGCAAAAGCAGCATTGAAGGCTCTATTAGAACAGCGGGATCAGGCCACGGCTGCAGAAGTGGACAATATGAATGCTGATCAATTACTGGAAAACATATACTACAACTGGCGTGTAGAAATGTGGGCCGAAGGACGAGGTTTACTTACCTTGAAACGTTTCCACAAATCAATGGTACGTGGTGACAACAACTACGCATTGACTGGTGAAACGATCTCATACGATGACTCCAGATTGATCTTTGAAATTCCAGAGCGTGAAGTAACGAATAATCCCAATTTGCAGAAATGATAAAGTGCCACATTAGATTGTGCAAATCAGATGAATAAAAGAGGGAGAGTATCTAAATTTAGAATACTCTCCTTTTTTAATATAACGAAATCTGGTTCTTGTTGTATAAAGAGGGCAACACAAATCATTGCAGATGCACTGACATATCAATCTTATTTAGACTGCTTCAATAACCATATTTCAAAGAATTTATCGTAAACCTTGTATTCTCCAAGTTCACAAGTAACAAAATCCTTGTCCAACAATCCTTTTATAGCTCCTTGTACTGAGCTGGCTGTCAATTTATAGGTTTTCAAGAATCTGGAAGAAGTTATTTCCCTTGCTTTTCCTTCTTTGCAAATGGCAAACAATACCTCCTTTTGTTTGGGAGGAAGTTGATAAAGAAGAGAGGAATAAGTAAAATTCAACTGAGACAAAATGTTTTCGATCGCTATGCTCACTTTGTCTGCCGTACAAATTTCACCTGTAGCTGTCATTGCATACAATGAGTTGGAGATGAATTGAATATACCATGTAATGCCCTCAAAACGTTCATATACGTTCTGAACAGTTTCTTCTGTAATGTCTTTATTGGCTATGAGGAAATGTTTCCTAATAAACTTTGTGTAAGTTCCTATGTCTATTGGATGTAATTCCATGATGGCTGTACTTTGATAGAAAGGGCGTGCTGGACTTGTGAATATTTCGCCCATCATATGCCGTTGGGAACCTGCATAAATAAATCTTGCATTTGCGCAATGCTGAATATGGGTACGCAATACAGCTTCAATATTTTTTCCCGGATATTTGGCAATAGCTTGAAATTCGTCAATAGCCACCAGGCAGGGCTTGTCGGCCTTCTCCAAATAATAAAAAATTTCATCCAAAGTAATAGAAGGAGTTTTTATATCTCCCATCTCCAAATTCCAACCGGGATTTCCTGCAAAATCAAATGAAATTCCCGCCCGAAGCGATGACAAGCAACTTAAAAACAAATCCCACGCTTTTCTACCTCGTGGTTTCAGACCATTCATAATTCCTTTGCCAAGCTCAAAAACAAACTCTTGAAGATTCTTAGTCGCATATATATCAATCAAGAAAATATAATATTCCTTTTCGATATGTCTTTTGATGAAAACAATGTTCTATTAAGCCCGTCTTTCCTAAACGACGAGAAGATATTAAAGCTACATTGTTACCATTTGTGATATAACGGGTTAATGTTCCGGTTTCAGCTACACGGTCACAAAAATATTCAGCGGATATATATCCATTGGTTATGAAAGGGTATTCTTCTCCATAAAGTGAATGCTTTATACAAAAAAAATTATAATCTTATTATAATGCAAATATCACAATGCTTTTGTATCGATTCTCCAACTTTGTTTCATATAATCTGTCAGAGGAAATCTGTTGATTTACTCTTCTCATATTGGAAATTAAATTATAGATTTACAATCTTTCTTTATCCTCTGCCAACAAAAAGTTTCGCCAGTGAAATTTGTTTAATTCCTTTGTAATTTCCCCCGCTTTGCATTTCATCCATTGTAACTACATATTTGGGGTAATTGTCTGCTATTTCCAAAAGATTGCCAAATTCTCGCCTAACAGTTGCATCATCGGGAAGCATATATGCTACTTGGATATAGACTTTATGGTCGTCCTTGGAAGCAATGAAATCAATTTCCTTATTGCCACTCTTTCCGACATATACTTCATATCCATATCTTAATAAATCAATGCATACAACATTTTCCATTAACTTGTTGATGTCTTTTCGAAAATCAAAATGCTGTATGGAATTATGTAATCCCAAATCTTCAAAATAATATTTCTCACCAATCTCAAAGATTTTCATCCCTCGGATTTCAGCTCGTTGAATTTTGTAATAAAGAAACTATTGCACAGTGCCTTTAGATAGTTCAGAATTGTCTGCGTGGGAATGTTGACGTGTTGCGACTTTAAATATTTACTAATATTCTGGGCAGAAAAAAGAGAGCCGGTATTATCTATCAGATAAGCTACGAGATTCTCTAAAAAAGATACATTCCGGATTGATTCACGTGCAACCACATCTTTTAGTAGGATAGTAGAATAAACGTTTCTCAAATACTCGAATATGACATTCTTGTCCATTGTTAGATTATGAATGTATGGCATACCTCCGAATGTAAGATAGAGTTTTAGACTTTCGGTGGAGTCTTGGCGTTGATTGAAAGTTAAGAATTCCCCATAGCTAAGTGAGTGAATGGGAAATTCTATATATCTTCCTGCCAATTGAGTAGCAAGTTCACTGGACAGCATTTTAGCATTACTTCCGGTGCAATAGATATCACATTTATTTTCGTTCAATAAACTCCGCAGACACAATTGGAATTCTTCAATCTCTTGGATTTCATCTACAAAAAGATAGTTATGATTATGCCCAGTAACCTTCTTTAAAACATATTGATAAAGATCCATGTAGTTCCTAATTTCCGTGAAGGCAAGTTGCTCTTTATCTACAAAAATGATATTGGCTTCCGGTATGTTTTTCTTTATGATATCTGATATCTGTAAAAGAATGTAGCTTTTACCTATCCTACGTTGGCCGGTTATTACTTTTATTATACTTTTATCAATAAACGGTTCAATTCTCTTTATGTATAAAGGACGGGAGATATAATTTTTCATATTCAAACATGATTTAGTTTATATGCAAAGATATAAAATATTTCAATTATAATTGAATATTTCTATGTATATTCCACATTCATACATTATAAATAATATATGTAAACTAAATATTTCTCAACAAAAAAGAATTTTGGGACTTTTATGGATAAAATCTATATTTCAAGATAAATTCCTCTATATAATTTATCGTTATTCTTGAATAAAAAACATTTGTTGGGTTAATTAGTACATCACAAATTAAAAGGGTAGAATGAAATTTAATAATAACGTGCTTATTATCAGCTTTTAATTATTCAAAATGGTATGAAATGGGTACTTCAAACCACTTACCTCCCTTCGCCATATACCTTTATATAGAATATATAATAGAGTAAGCCTTGTTTTATAATGATTGTAAATTATTAATTTTCAGCAATATACATATATTGTAGTTCCGCGAAAACTCTGGTAATTTCTTATATTGGTATGCAAACCCAGGAGGTGACAATAAAACCTAGCGTAAAAGTGGTGATGAAGTCTGATACAGAGATGCTTGATGAGGTAATGGTAGTTGCTTTCGGTACAGCAAAGAAGTCTGCATTTACGGGTTCGGCTAAGGTGATAGGTACGGAAAAGCTGGAGCAGTCGCAGGTGACAAACGTTACCGATGCTTTGGCTGGTGCTGTGCCGGGTGTGACATTGACATCCAATGACGGTGCTCCTGGTTCAAAGTCATCCATCAAGATCCGTGGTTTCAGTTCACTCAATGCAGGAAACGACCCTCTGATTATTGTGGATGGTGCTCCTTATAGCGGTGATATCAATAATATCAATCCCAACGACGTTGAATCAATGACGGTATTGAAGGATGCGGCTTCCAATGCTCTTTACGGTGCGCGTGGTGCTAACGGTGTAATTATCATCACTACCAAGAAAGCCAATATGTCGGGTGAGGCCAAAGTAACTTTCGATGCCAAGTGGGGAGCAAATACCCGTGCGTTGCAGAAATATGACGTGATTGACAATCCTGGCATGTACTATGAGACGCACTATGAGGCAATGAAAAACTACTATAAATATGAGGGGGGAATGAGTGATCAGGCTGCATGGCTTGAGGCAAATAACAATTTGTTTGGCTCTAACGGTGGCTTGGGTTACAATGTCTATACGGTTCCCGAAGGACAATACCTTATCGGTCAGAATGGCAAGCTTAATCCCAATGCCACATTGGGTAGAGTTGTGAATTATAAAGGACGCGACTATCTGCTTACTCCGGATGATTGGGACGATGTAGGTATGCGTACCGGTTTACGTCAGGAATATAACTTCTCAGTGAGCGCAGCTAATGAAAAATCTTCTTTCTATGTTTCTTTAGGCTATCTTGGAAATGAGGGTATCACTGAAGGTTCTGACCTGAAACGTTTGACTGGCCGTTTAAAAGCCGACTATCAAGCCAAGAAGTGGTTGAAGATCGGTGGTAATATGGCATATGCGCGATTTGATTCCAATTCATTGAGTAATAATGGTTCCAGTAGTTCTCAAGGTAATGTATGGGCATTTATTACCCAAATGGCTCCATCTATCCTGCTTACGTACGTAATGCTGATGGCAGTATCATGGTTGATAAGAATGGTATTGGAATGATGGACTACGGTAGCGGTATCAATGCAGGTATGCAACGTCCTTTCATTCCTGATGCCAATCCTATTCTGGACAACAAACTTAACACCCATAATGCTGAAGGAAATGCTATCAGTGGTAATGCTTTTGTAGACATAACTCCTATAGAAGGGTTAAAGGTGACATTCAATGGTACTTTCAACTTGGATGAGACACGCTTTACATATGTTTATAATCCTTATTATGGACAGTTTCGATTCTACCGGTGGTACAGTAAGCAAGAGCCATCAGAGAACTTACGACTACAACTTGCAACAACTTGTCTCATATGCCAAATCATTCGGAAGCAATAATTTCGATATTTTGTTAGGACATGAATATTATGACTACCGCCTTTCTTATTTGGGAGCCAGTAAGTCACAGATGTTCTCTCAGGACAATCAGGAATTGGATGGTGCCATTATAGATGGACAGAGTGCTTCTTCATATAAGAGTCGTCGTAACAATGAAGGCTTCTTCGGACGTTTGCAATACAACTATGACGAACGCATCTTCGGCTCAGCTTCCTTGCGTCGTGATGCTTCCAGCCGTTTCCATCCAGACCACCGCTGGGGTACATTCTGGTCGGCAGGTGGTGCATGGCTCATCAACAAAGAAAGCTGGTTTGATGCTTCTTGGGTGCAGGAACTGAAGTTGAAGGCTTCAATCGGTTCACAAGGTAACGATAACATCGGTGATTTCCGCTATACGGATAGATTTAATATTATTAATTCCAATAATAGTCTCGGCACTTCGTTCTACTCTAAAGGTACTAAGGACATCACTTGGGAAACCAATACCAATTTCAATATCGGTGCGGAATTCCAATTGTGGGACCGCGTTACCGGTAGCATAGAGTACTACAGACGCAAGACTTCAGATATGTTATTCTCATTCTCCGTGGCTCCTTCATTGGGTTATTCTTCTTATCTGGACAATGTTGGTAACATGGTCAATAGTGGTGTAGAAATGGATTTCAATGTGAATATCTTCGATACACGTAACTTTACGTGGGACGTAAATTTGAACATCTCAACTTTGAAGAACCGTATTACGATGCTTGATCCTGACAAGTTGATTACTACTGAGTATACAGCTGACGGAAAGGGATATAAGGGTTATTCTAACGGAAGCTTCTTCATTGGTGAAGATTTGTCTATGTTTACATGGCGTATGAAGGAATATGCCGGAGTGGACGAAGAGGGAAGAGCCTTGTATTATAAGAATGTTAAGGATGAGGCCGGCAACATCACGGACGCGAAACGACTTGGAACCATGCTGAAGCTGACTATTACATCACAGAGGAAAAGCACGATGCCCAAGGTATACGGTGGTTTCGGTACCAAACTGAAAGTATATGGTGTAGATTTCGGTATTAACTTCACTTACCAGATTGGCGGCAAGCAGTATGATGGCACGTATGCATACTTTATGTCATCACCCAAAGGCACGGCAGGTTACAACTATCACAAGGATTCCTAAAGTCATGGACTCCCGAGAACACCAACACTGATATTCCGCGTTTCATGATGAATGACCCTTCATATCCGGCTTCATCATCTACACGTTTCTTGACCGATGCAAGTTTCTTGAATATCCAGAACATAAATGTGGGCTATACATTGCCTTCCAAGTGGACAAAGAAACTGGCTATAAGCTCTTTGCGCGTGTACATGTCGGCAGAAAATGTTTTCTACTGGTCTAAACGTAAAGGGTTCGACCCGCGTCAATCATATGACGAGACGACCAACGCTACTTTCTATTCACCGATGCGTACCATCTCCGGTGGTGTGTCATTCGAGTTCTAAAACTAATATTATAGATAACAATGATTATGAAGAAAAATATATTCAAGTTGTTTTCAGCCATGGTGGTATCGGCTACAGTACTAACCGGCTGTATAGAAGAGGTTTTTCCCGAAGATTCTACTGCGACTCCGAGCAAATCGGTGCGTCAGCTACGGCACTTGAGGCTGCAGTCAGTGGCATGCCGTCACAAATGGTACAAGGCTATCTGGTGTATGGTAGCCAGACCCATGAAACGACCTTGGCTATCCTTCGCTGATGTTGGCACAGTCTGAATTGTTGGGCGATGTAGTGGACACAGACTATGGGTATGACTGGTGGTGGCCCTTCAATGCAAGCTTGCAGATGTATGACAATGGTTATTACTCATATTTGCCTTACTTTACTCTATATAAGTTTGTTAAATCGGCCAATGACGTGATTTCAGTTGTTGACGTTACCGATCCCACGATTACCGATGAGATACGTGGACTCGGCAGTATATCCCATGCTTTCCGTGCGTTTAGCTATTATACGCTGATGGTGCTTTTCGAGCCAGTAGAGAATATCTATACTGATTGTAGCAAGGTGTTGGGACTGACAGTGCCATTGTAACTGAGGAAACAACTAATGACATTGCGAAGAGCAATCGCGTGCGACCACGAAGAAATGGTGAACTTTATCCTTTCTGACCTTGACAAAGCAGAGATAGGTTTGGAGTCTTATATACCTACTAGCAAGAATTTTTCCCGACTTGGGCTGTAGTATATGGTCTGAAAGCTAAGGTATATATGTGGGATGGCCAATTGGATAAAGCTGCCGAGTATGCCCGCAAGGCTATTGATAAGTCGGGTGCAACTCCTATGAACGAAGCACAGTGGCATAACCCCACTACAGGTTTCAATACGGCTACTTCTGCATGGATGTGGTATCTTCACCCCACAGCTTCCAACATGGGTAACCTTGCTAATTTCATCGGTCACATTTCCAATGAAGCGGATTGGGGATATGCTTCTTTGTCTAAACTCCAAAATGGCACGTTCACTTTATGACCGATTCCTACTACCGATTTCCGCAAATATTCTTACCTTGACCCCGGACAGATCTGTTTACGCTTACCAGTCTGTGAGAGGCAATGAGTGGTTGGACGAACAGCCGGATTATATGTCATTGAAGTTCCGTCCCGTGGGCGGTGACTATAGCACTTATTCTGTGGGTGCGGCTGCTGATATTCCCGTGATGCGTGTGGAAGAGATGTACTCATAGAGGCTGAAGCTGTAGGTGCCAGCCAGAGTGTGGCAGCAGGTGTACAACTGTTGAATAACTTTATGAAGCAAAATCGTCAGTCTGATTACAGTTTTAACGCAGGCGATTTGCGCAGTTTCCAACTTGAGGTCTTGAAGCAGATGCGTATCGAGTTTTGGGGAGAGGGGGTTGCATTCCCTACTGCCAAGCGTTTGAAACCGGATGTTATTCAGCACTATGAGGGTACCAATTTTAAAGAAGATAACTTCAAGATCAACTGTAAAGGTGTGAAGCCTAACTGGACCGCTGATGATCCCCAAGACCGAGGTGGATTCAAATATCGCGCTTCAAGGAATGAACAATCCGGACCCGACCGGTGCTATTCCTAAGCGTCCTACTCCGATAGGAGAGTTTGCGCCTGGTAACAATTAAATTAAATGAACTAACTTTATAATTGAATTTGTATATGAATAAGATATTTAATAAACTGTTTTGGGTCATGGCTGTATGCGGCTTGACAATGACGGCTTGTTCAGACGATATTGACTGGAATCCCGGTGCTGCTGCCGATGGACAAGGGGTCTTCTTCCCTTCGAGTCAATCAAGCAGTATAACGCTGACCGAGACGTCTGGTTCTTTCGAGGTAAGTGTATTTCGTACAGTAAGTTCAGGAGCCTCCACCACACAAAATAACTGTTACTCCCGGTGAGAATGCTGCTGGCATTTTTACAGTTCCTACCGAAGTAAGCTTTGCTGATGGTGTGACAGAGGCAAAAATAACGGTGACTTACCAGAATATGAAGCGTGATGTCCCCTATACTTTGACCCTCTC
>NZ_CP059410.1:0-22781 GCF_013874375.1 Bacteroides sp. CACC 737 | reverse complement strand
CCACACGAATCAAGCGTCCGCGGTTCTTCCGCTGGGTAGACTTCTGCTTGTCAATCTCAGCCAAGCGTTCCTTCAATAATGACATACGGTTCAAAATGATACGGCGGTCCATTTCCAGCTGCGTTTCACCCGGACCGCGAAGTCCCACGGAACCTTTACCTCCACCGGCACCGGAGCCACCACCCTGGCGTTTCCAAGTGGGTCCACAAACGTTGCAGACGAGGAAGCATATACTTGTATTGAGCCAGCTCCACCTGCGTTTTTGCATTGGCAGTCTGGGCACGCATGGCAAAAATATCGAGAAATGAGCGAAGTACGGTCCAATATCTTAATCTTCAACTCCGCTTCAATGTTACGTATCTGTTTGGCAGAAAGTTCATCGTCAAAAATCACCATGCCGACTTCACGCTCGGCTTCTTCTTCATTACGGATGTACTCTCTGATTTCTTCCAGCTTGCCCTTGCCGACGTAGGTCACGGAATGCGCCTGGTCCAGCTTTTGGGTAAACCGCTTTACTACTTCCGCCCCGGCTGTCTCAGCCAAGAATGCAAGCTCGTCTAGGTATTCGTTGGTCTTACGCTCATCCTGGAGTCTTCGTGACAAGACCTACCAATACCGCTGTTTCTGCCCGCACTTCGGAGATTACAAATTCTTTCATAGTTTCTATACCTTATTATATATATTGTTGGTTCGGGCAGCAAATATATATAATTTTAGCGGAAGCTCCTTAGAAAGGGAGATAAAATAAAGGGAGGATGAATTCTATTATAATTCACCCTCCACATTCATAAGTTCCGTATCACACGGAATACAAACAAAAATCAGTTGTTCAGATACAGCAAAGTTGTACCCTTAGAGGATAATTTAATTCAGAGCCACTGTCATCTATACAAAAGAAAAGAGCTCCCAAATCAAAATACCTTCTCAGCATCGTTGTAGCTTCCCCAATGGATAAGTACCAAGGTCTTCGGAAAGATTTCCATAAACAGAACCGAAAGTTCCCCAATCGCTATTGGCCTCAGGACCTACACCATTTACCATTTTCCATCCCAATTTTGTAACAGTGATATAATATCCACCCGGATAAGTATTACCGTCCAACTCAATATAAGGAAGTTTAAAATCATCAGGAAGAAGAGTTCCTATGCCAAACAAGAGTTAAAATAAGAATTGTCATAAGGACTCTTAAAACGATATTTGTTAAGTTCGGGATGCTTTTCCACCGTAATACCGGTCAGTTTAACACCGGCAGCACCAAATGCCTCAAACATATTGTCTATCAATGTGGCATTAGTACTTACCACTTCCCAAACTAATGGACAAATGGCACTGATCGTCAAGTCAGTAATGCCATACGGAGTGCCGTCCACTGCAGAGAGGGTCAAAGTATAGGGGACATCACGCTTCATATTCTGGTAAGTCACCGTTATTTTTGCCTCTGTCACACCATCAGCAAAGCTTACTTCGGTAGGAACTGTAAAAATGCCAGCAGCATTCTCACCGGGAGTAACAGTTATTTGTGTGGTGGAGGCTCCTGAACTTACTGTACGAAATACACTTACCTCGAAAGAACCAGACGTCTCGGTCAGCGTTATACTGCTTGATTGACTCGAAGGGAAGAAGACCCCTTGTCCATCGGCAGCAGCACCGGGATTCCAGTCAATATCGTCTGAACAAGCCGTCATTGTCAAGCCGCATACAGCCATGACCCAAAACAGTTTATTAAATATCTTATTCATATACAAATTCAATTATAAAGTTAGTTCATTTAATTTAATTGTTACCAGGCGCAAACTCTCCTATCGGAGTAGGACGCTTAGGAATAGCACCGGTCGGGTCCGGATTGTTCATTCCTTGAAGCGCGATATTTGAATCCACCTCGGTCTTGGGATCATCAGCGTCCAGTTAGGCTTCACACCTTTACAGTTGATCTTGAAGTTATCTTCTTTAAAATTGGTACCCTCATAGTGCTGAATAACATCCGGTTTCAAACGCTTGGCAGTAGGGAATGCAACCCCCTCTCCCCAAAACTCGATACGCATCTGCTTCAAGACCTCAAGTTGGAAACTGCGCAAATCGCCTGCGTTAAAACTGTAATCAGACTGACGATTTTGCTTCATAAAGTTATTCAACAGTTGTACACCTGCTGCCACACTCTGGCTGGCACCTACAGCTTCAGCCTCTATGAGATACATCTCTTCCACACGCATCACGGGAATATCAGCAGCCGCACCCACAGAATAAGTGCTATAGTCACCGCCCACGGGACGGAACTTCAATGACATATAATCCGGCTGTTCGTCCAACCACTCATTGCCTCTCACAGACTGGTAAGCGTAAACAGATCTGTCCGGGTCAAGGTAAGAATATTTGCGGAAATCGGTAGTAGGAATCGCGTCATAAAGTGAACGTGCCATTTGGAGTTTAGACAAAGAAGCATATCCCCAATCCGCTTCATTGGAAATGTGACCGATGAAATTAGCAAGGTTACCCATGTTGGAAGCTGTGGGGTGAAGATACCACATCCATGCAGAAGTAGCCGTATTGAAACCTGTAGTGGGGTTATGCCACTGTGCTTCGTTCATAGGAGTTGCACCCGACTTATCAATAGCCTTGCGGGCATACTCGGCAGCTTTATCAAATTGGCCATCCCACATATATACCTTAGCTTTCAGACCATATACTACAGCCAAGTCGGGAAAATTCTTGCTAGTAGGTATATAAGACTCCAAACTATCTCTGCTTTGTCAAGGTCAGAAAGGATAAAGTTCACCATTTCTTCGTGAGTCGCACGCGGATTGCTCTTCGCAATGTCATTAGTTGTTTCCTCAGTTACAATGGGCACTGTCAGTCCCAACACCTTGCTACAATCAGTATAGATATTCTCTACTGGCTCGAAAAGCACCATCAGCGTATAATAGCTAAACGCACGGAAAGCATGGGATATACTGCCGAGTCCACGTATCTCATCGGTAATCGTGGGATCGGTAACGTCAACAACTGAAATCACGTCATTGGCCGATTTAACAAACTTATATAGAGTAAAGTAAGGCAAATATGAGTAATAACCATTGTCATACATCTGCAAGCTTGCATTGAAGGGCCACCACCAGTCATACCCATAGTCTGTGTCCACTACATCGCCCAACAATTCAGACTGTGCCAACATCAGCGAAGGATAGCCAAGGTCGGTTTCATGGGTCTGGCTACCATACACCAGATAGCCTTGTACCATTTGTGACGGCATGCCACTGACTGCAGCCTCAAGTGCCGTAGCTGACGCACCGATTTGCTCGGAGGTCGCAGTAGAATCTTCGGGAAAAACCTCTTCTATACAGCCGGTTAGTACTGTAGCCGATACCACCATGGCTGAAAACAACTTGAATATATTTTTCTTCATAATCATTGTTATCTATAATATTTAGTTTTAGAACTCGAATGACACACCACCGGAGATGGTACGCATCGGTGAATAGAAAGTAGCGTTGGTCGTCTCGTCATATGATTGACGCGGGTCGAACCCTTTACGTTTAGACCAGTAGAAAACATTTTCTGCCGACATGTACACGCGCAAAGAGCTTATAGCCAGTTTCTTTGTCCACTTGGAAGGCAATGTATAGCCCACATTTATGTTCTGGATATTCAAGAAACTTGCATCGGTCAAGAAACGTGTAGATGATGAAGCCGGATATGAAGGGTCATTCATCATGAAACGCGGAATATCAGTGTTGGTGTTCTCGGGAGTCCATGACTTTAGGATATCCTTGTGATAGTTGTAACCTGCCGTGCCTTTGGGTGATGACATAAAGTATGCATACGTGCCATCATACTGCTTGCCGCCAATCTGGTAAGTGAAGTTAATACCGAAATCTACACCATATACTTTCAGTTTGGTACCGAAACCACCGTATACCTTGGGCATCGTGCTTTCCTCTGTGATGTAATAGTCAGCTTCAGCATGGTTCCAAGTCGTTTCGCGTCCGGTGATGTTGCCGGCCTCATCCTTAACATTCTTATAATACAAGGCTCTTCCCTCTTCGTCCACTCCGGCATATTCCTTCATACGCCATGTAAACATAGACAAATCTTCACCAATGAAGAAGCTTCCGTTAGAATAACCCTTATATCCCTTTCCGTCAGCTGTATACTCAGTAGTAATCAACTTGTCAGGATCAAGCATCGTAATACGGTTCTTCAAAGTTGAGATGTTCAAATTTACGTCCCACGTAAAGTTACGTGTATCGAAGATATTCACATTGAAATCCATTTCTACACCACTATTGACCATGTTACCAACATTGTCCAGATAAGAAGAATAACCCAATGAAGGAGCCACGGAGAATGAGAATAACATATCTGAAGTCTTGCGTCTGTAGTACTCTATGCTACCGGTAACGCGGTCCCACAATTGGAATTCCGCACCGATATTGAAATTGGTATTGGTTTCCCAAGTGATGTCCTTAGTACCTTTAGAGTAGAACGAAGTGCCGAGACTATTATTGGAATTAATAATATTAAATCTATCCGTATAGCGGAAATCACCGATGTTATCGTTACCTTGTGAACCGATTGAAGCCTTCAACTTCAGTTCCTGCACCCAAGAAGCATCAAACCAGCTTTCTTTGTTGATGAGCCATGCACCACCTGCCGACCAGAATGTACCCCAGCGGTGGTCTGGATGGAAACGGCTGGAAGCATCACGACGCAAGGAAGCTGAGCCGAAGATGCGTTCGTCATAGTTGTATTGCAAACGTCCGAAGAAGCCTTCATTGTTACGACGACTCTTATATGAAGAAGCACTCTGTCCATCTATAATGGCACCATCCAATTCCTGATTGTCCTGAGAGAACATCTGTGACTTACTGGCTCCCAAATAAGAAAGGCGGTAGTCATAATATTCATGTCCTAACAAAATATCGAAATTATTGCTTCCGAATGATTTGGCATATGAGACAAGTTGTTGCAAGTTGTAGTCGTAAGTTCTCTGATGGCTCTTGCTTACTGTACCACCGGTAGAATCGAACTGTCCATAATAAGGATTATAAACATATGTAAAGCGTGTCTCATCCAAGTTGAAAGTACCATTGAATGTCACCTTTAACCCTTCTATAGGAGTTATGTCTACAAAAGCATTACCACTGATAGCATTTCCTTCAGCATTATGGGTGTTAAGTTTGTTGTCCAGAATAGGATTGGCATCAGGAATGAAAGGACGTTGCATACCTGCATTGATACCGCTACCGTAGTCCATCATTCCAATACCATTCTTATCAACCATGATACTGCCATCAGCATTACGTACGTAAGCAGGATAGATGGGAGCCATTTGGGTAATAAATGCCCATACATTACCTTGAGAACTACTGGAACCATTATTACTCAATGAATTGGAATCAAATCGCGCATATGCCATATTACCACCGATCTTCAACCACTTCTTGGCTTGATAGTCGGCTTTTAAACGGCCAGTCAAACGTTTCAGGTCAGAACCTTCAGTGATACCCTCATTTCCAAGATAGCCTAAAGAAACATAGAAAGAAGATTTTTCATTAGCTGCGCTCACTGAGAAGTTATATTCCTGACGTAAACCGGTACGCATACCTACATCGTCCCAATCATCCGGAGTAAGCAGATAGTCGCGTCCTTTATAATTCACAACTCTACCCAATGTGGCATTGGGATTAAGCTTGCCATTCTGACCGATAAGGTATTGTCCTTCGGGAACCGTATAGACATTGTAACCCAAGCCACCGTTAGAGCCAAACAAATTGTTATTTGCCTCAAGCCATGCAGCCTGATCACTCATTCCCCCTCATATTTATAGTAGTTTTTCATTGCCTCATAGTGCGTCTCATAGTACATGCCAGGATTGTCAATCACGTCATATTTCTGCAACGCACGGGTATTTGCTCCCCACTTGGCATCGAAAGTTACTTTGGCCTCACCCGACATATTGGCTTTCTTGGTAGTGATGATAATTACACCGTTAGCACCACGCGCACCGTAAAGAGCATTGGAAGCCGCATCCTTCAATACCGTCATTGATTCAACGTCGTTGGGATTGATATTATTGATATCACCGCTATAAGGAGCACCATCCACAATAATCAGAGGGTCGTTTCCTGCATTGAGTGAACTGAAACCACGGATCTTGATGGATGACTTTGAACCAGGAGCACCGTCATTGGATGTCAATGTCACACCCGGCACAGCACCAGCCAAAGCATCGGTAACGTTTGTCACCTGCGACTGCTCCAGCTTTTCCGTACCTATCACCTTAGCCGAACCCGTAAATGCAGACTTCTTTGCTGTACCGAAAGCAACTACCATTACCTCATCAAGCATCTCTGTATCAGACTTCATCACCACTTTTACGCTAGGTTTTATTGTCACCTCCTGGGTTTGCATACCAATATAAGAAATTACCAGAGTTTTCGCGGAACTACAATATATGTATATTGCTGAAAATTAATAATTTACAATCATTATAAAACAAGGCTTACTCTATTATATATTCTATATAAAGGTATATGGCGAAGGGAGGTAAGTGGTTTGAAGTACCCATTTCATACCATTTTGAATAATTAAAAGCTGATAATAAGCACGTTATTATTAAATTTCATTCTACCCTTTTAATTTGTGATGTACTAATTAACCCAACAAATGTTTTTTATTCAAGAATAACGATAAATTATATAGAGGAATTTATCTTGAAATATAGATTTTATCCATAAAAGTCCCAAAATTCTTTTTTGTTGAGAAATATTTAGTTTACATATATTATTTATAATGTATGAATGTGGAATATACATAGAAATATTCAATTATAATTGAAATATTTTATATCTTTGCATATAAACTAAATCATGTTTGAATATGAAAAATTATATCTCCCGTCCTTTATACATAAAGAGAATTGAACCGTTTATTGATAAAAGTATAATAAAAGTAATAACCGGCCAACGTAGGATAGGTAAAAGCTACATTCTTTTACAGATATCAGATATCATAAAGAAAAACATACCGGAAGCCAATATCATTTTTGTAGATAAAGAGCAACTTGCCTTCACGGAAATTAGGAACTACATGGATCTTTATCAATATGTTTTAAAGAAGGTTACTGGGCATAATCATAACTATCTTTTTGTAGATGAATCCAAGAGATTGAAGAATTCCAATTGTGTCTGCGGAGTTTATTGAACGAAAATAAATGTGATATCTATTGCACCGGAAGTAATGCTAAAATGCTGTCCAGTGAACTTGCTACTCAATTGGCAGGAAGATATATAGAATTTCCCATTCACTCACTTAGCTATGGGGAATTCTTAACTTTCAATCAACGCCAAGACTCCACCGAAAGTCTAAAACTCTATCTTACATTCGGAGGTATGCCATACATTCATAATCTAACAATGGACAAGAATGTCATATTCGAGTATTTGAGAAACGTTTATTCTACTATCCTACTAAAAGATGTGGTTGCACGTGAATCAATCCGGAATGTATCTTTTTTAGAGAATCTCGTAGCTTATCTGATAGATAATACCGGCTCTCTTTTTTCTGCCCAGAATATTAGTAAATATTTAAAGTCGCAACACGTCAACATTCCCACGCAGACAATTCTGAACTATCTAAAGGCACTGTGCAATAGTTTCTTTATTTACAAAATTCAACGAGCTGAAATCCGAGGGATGAAAATCTTTGAGATTGGTGAGAAATATTATTTTGAAGATTTGGGATTACATAATTCCATACAGCATTTTGATTTTCGAAAAGACATCAACAAGTTAATGGAAAATGTTGTATGCATTGATTTATTAAGATATGGATATGAAGTATATGTCGGAAAGAGTGGCAATAAGGAAATTGATTTCATTGCTTCCAAGGACGACCATAAAGTCTATATCCAAGTAGCATATATGCTTCCCGATGATGCAACTGTTAGGCGAGAATTTGGCAATCTTTTGGAAATAGCAGACAATTACCCCAAATATGTAGTTACAATGGATGAAATGCAAAGCGGGGGAAATTACAAAGGAATTAAACAAATTTCACTGCGAAACTTTTTGTTGGCAGAGGATAAAGAAAGATTGTAAATCTATAATTTAATTTCCAATATGAGAAGAGTAAATCAACAGATTTCCTCTGACAGATTATATGAAACAAAGTTGGAGAATCGATACAAAAGCATTGTGATATTTGCATTATAATAAGATTATAATTTTTTTTGTATAAAGCATTCACTTTATGGAGAAGAATACCCTTTCATAACCAATGGATATATATCCGCTGAATATTTTTGTGACCGTGTAGCTGAAACCGGAACATTAACCCGTTATATCACAAATGGTAACAATGTAGCTTTAATATCTTCTCGTCGTTTAGGAAAGACGGGCTTAATAGAACATTGTTTTCATCAAAAGACATATCGAAAAGGAATATTATATTTTCTTGATTGATATATATGCGACTAAGAATCTTCAAGAGTTTGTTTTTGAGCTTGGCAAAGGAATTATGAATGGTCTGAAACCACGAGGTAGAAAAGCGTGGGATTTGTTTTTAAGTTGCTTGTCATCGCTTCGGGCGGGAATTTCATTTGATTTTGCAGGAAATCCCGGTTGGAATTTGGAGATGGGAGATATAAAACTCCTTCTATTACTTTGGATGAAATTTTTATTATTTGGAGAAGGCCGACAAGCCCTGCCTGGTGGCTATTGACGAATTTCAAGCTATTGCCAAATATCCGGGAAAAAATATTGAAGCTGTATTGCGTACCCATATTCAGCATTGCGCAAATGCAAGATTTATTTATGCAGGTTCCCAACGGCATATGATGGGCGAAATATTCACAAGTCCAGCACGCCCTTTCTATCAAAGTACAGCCATCATGGAATTACATCCAATAGACATAGGAACTTACACAAAGTTTATTAGGAAACATTTCCTCATAGCCAATAAAGACATTACAGAAGAAACTGTTCAGAACGTATATGAACGTTTTGAGGGCATTACATGGTATATTCAATTCATCTCCAACTCATTGTATGCAATGACAGCTACAGGTGAAATTTGTACGGCAGACAAAGTGAGCATAGCGATCGAAAACATTTTGTCTCAGTTGAATTTTACTTATTCCTCTCTTCTTTATCAACTTCCTCCCAAACAAAAGGAGGTATTGTTTGCCATTTGCAAAGAAGGAAAAGCAAGGGAAATAACTTCTTCCAGATTCTTGAAAACCTATAAATTGACAGCCAGCTCAGTACAAGGAGCTATAAAAGGATTGTTGGACAAGGATTTTGTTACTTGTGAACTTGGAGAATACAAGGTTTACGATAAATTCTTTGAAATATGGTTATTGAAGCAGTCTAAATAAGATTGATATGTCAGTGCATCTGCAATGATTTGTGTTGCCCTCTTTATACAACAAGAACCAGATTTCGTTATATTAAAAAAGGAGAGTATTCTAAATTTAGATACTCTCCCTCTTTTATTCATCTGATTTGCACAATCTAATGTGGCACTTTATCATTTCTGCAAATTGGGATTATTCGTTACTTCACGCTCTGGAATTTCAAAGATCAATCTGGAGTCATCGTATGAGATCGTTTCACCAGTCAATGCGTAGTTGTTGTCACCACGTACCATTGATTTGTGGAAACGTTTCAAGGTAAGTAAACCTCGTCCTTCGGCCCACATTTCTACACGCCAGTTGTAGTATATGTTTCCAGTAATTGATCAGCATTCATATTGTCCACTTCTGCAGCCGTGGCCTGATCCCGCTGTTCTAATAGAGCCTTCAATGCTGCTTTTGCCTCGGCAGATATTTGCCCGTGCATTGGCTTCAGCATTTATCAGGTACATCTCTTCAACTCGCATGTAAACAATATCATTTGTCCATGTACGGTCTCCCATTGCTTTTCTTCCGGCATCATAAAATTTATACCAGCTAATCAATACAGACGATGAAACCACTGTTTACGAGTATCTGTTTCAGGTATTTCATTATACAGATTATGGTCTATCATTTTATAATCACCTGCAGAACAGTAGCTATAAGTGAAATAATCTACCTGTCCCCAGAATGTGGGCAAACCTCCGGTGTTATCTTTGGTAATATCAAATGCCCACATCCATGAACCGATATTGATACTCCGGAATCCAGATTCGATAATTTCAGTTTCACTCATCAAAGGATATCCTGAGTTATTGATAATATCGGAAGTTAATGCAGCAGCATTCTCATATTCACCTTTGGTCAAATAAACATAGGCAAGTATTCCTTTAGCTGTCCATTGGTCGATTTGGTCCTTAGTGCCGTTGGGACGACCAATACCTGCTGCTTCCAACTCTTCCAAAATATTTATTGATTCCTTCAAGTCGATAATAACCCGTTCATACACTTCCTCCACTGTGGAGAGTCCTAATGTCTCTGCTGTGGTTTGAGAACGGTAAAAGAGGTATGGCCTTAGCATTTTTATCAATATCGTAAGGTTTTGCATATAAATTCACCAAATTGAAATACGAGTGAGCCCTCAAAGCTTTTGCTTGTGCATAATAATTTTGGTTATCCTCATTAGCCGGTACACTTTCATCTCCTCCTACAGTGTCAAATATTTCATTGCAGGCCTTGATGATGCGGTAAATACCTCCACAGCATGTAGGTTCTGTTTTTGTGGTAGTATTACACTGCAATCTAGCTGCATCGCTAAACCAGCCGTAGGTTTCTCCCGCTCATTGCCAGATCCCCACTCATTAAATCTGTGGCAATATCAATGGATTTTTGTCCGAAATCGTCGTGATTCGTTGTACCGCCTGTCTGCCAGGCAAATGTTGTGGAATACGTACCTAATGCCTGACCTAACATGATATTAGGATTCCACACTGGCATTTTCTTTTATCTGGTCAGATGAATATATCCATTTGGATCTTCCTCCAGAAAAGATTCTTTACAGCCAGAAAGCACCAAGGCTACTAATGCAGAACAAGCTGCTATTTTATATATTACATTTCTCATATTCAAATGATTTTATTGTTAGAACTGAATCTTAATACCTCCCATAATAGTACTCAATGGAGCATACTGACTTCTTCAGAGCCTCCGGAATCCTCATTAGGATCTGTACTGACGGTATTTCCTGCCATTGAGACAAATCCCTTACGAGCCGAAATGAACATCAGGTTGTCACCGGAAACATAAACCGACAAGGAACCAATGTTCATTCTATTCATCCATTTTTTAGGGAATGTGTAGGATAATCTTACATTGGATAAATTCAAATAAGAACGACTGTAATGAACCGAGTAGAAGATGCATTTGTATATTCATCATATCCGGAAGTTAAACGTGCACGTCTGTTATATCACCCGGCTTTTGCCAACGATTTTCAATGTCATTATGCCAGTTTCCACTACCAGGTGTATTGTTAGACATTAATGTAGCATATACACCGTCGTAAGCATATCCTCTAAGCTATAGGAGAAAGTCGTATTTAATTCGAAACCTTTAACAGCTAAATCAAAACCGAATCCCCCTTGTAAAGTCGGAATACCTGATTTCCCGACATATTTCTTAGTTGCGTTGTTATAATCGGAGGTCTTTTCTACTTCCAAACCGCTCTATTTATTGTTCTGCTGGTAAGTTACCATATCTGTAATCAAGTCCTTGCTTCCATCGGCTTTACATTATAGTATGAGTTGTATAATGCCATACCGGTTTCTGGATCTACACCGGCATACTCTCTTATATAGAAATCATACAGAGAATGTCCTTTCGACCATCCGTAAGCACCTTGTATCTCCAATGGCTTTTCTTTCCTGTGGTATCATCCATAGGCATCTGGGTCATTTTATTCTTATAATGTCCACCATTAACACGTAAATCAAGACTTATATCATTCGTTTTCACAAGATGTGCCACCAAAGAAAATTCGAGACCCTTATTGACCATTTTACCGTCATTGACGGGGTATTGTGCATATCCCAGCGATGGAGATACTTGCTTAGGAACAACATATCTTTGGTAGTCTTATTATAGTATTCCACTTACCTTCCAAAATATCGGCTATATAAACTCGATACCAGTATTCCATGTTTCGCTGCGTTCCCATGTCAAATCAGGATTACCTTTATATTTAAAGCTAAAACTGATTTCATCATTTAGGTTACCGATCGTATACAAATCATGTAAGGATAATAACCTGCAATGGTAGGATTGGTGATAAAGTCTTGGTTACCCAACACACCCCAACTTAACTTGTATTTCAAATTCTTCAACCAGCTCACGTCTTTCATGAAATTTTCGTTAGTGATGGCCAGGCGGCGCCGATAGAACCGAATGTTCCCCATTTCTGTCCTTTGGCAAAACGTGATGAACCATCACGTCTTAATGTTTCCATGAAAGAAATATTTATCGTTATAATCATATCTAATTTGTCCGAAGTAGCTTTCCATGTCAAACCCGTAGGTTTGAGAATCCATATAGTCCATAATTACAGCATTAGACCATTCTGTATTGTTAGGACGAACAATCTTTGATTTCTGGCCATAGTTGTAGATGACTTGTAGAATGTAGATTCATGCGCAACGAATGCATCGAGATTGTGCACACCAAAAACTTTTCTTCCATGACAATATCTGGTTTGACGTGAAGCTGAAGAATGTACTCATGTTTTTGAAAATACGTCCTAACCCCTCTGCATCACCATAATATGGATTTGTCAATTCATTGTTTTTTGTACCAAGATATTGCAATCCAAAGTTTACCGTTCCTTTGAAGTCTTTCAAGAAAGTTGCTTCAAACATGGCATTGCCGTTGAATGAATGAGATTGGTACTCATTCTTGTCCAATTGAATCGCTCCGGCTGGATTTACGCCTGAAGCGTAAGGACGTCCATAACCTTCAGCCATACCATAATCATACAGATATCCTCCGACCACATTATCTTTATTTATTGCCATCTGCATCACGTTGGAATACCGGAAATATGGAAGGCATAAAATTAATGAATTGGAAACCATTGTTCATGTTGTCACCTTGACCGGGCTTATTCAGTTCCATATAGCTATAAGCCATATTAACATTTGATTTCAACCATGAAGTGATGTCTTGAGACAGATTGGGAACGGGCATTAAAACGTTCAAAATCAGAACCTATATAGTATCCTTCATCTTTCAAGTAACCGAAAGAGGTATAATGTGATAACTTGTCGCTGCCTCCTGATATCTTAACATTGGCTTCTACTTTTTTCTCCTGTACGGAAAATATAATCTTCCCATTTCTCCGGAGTAAATTTGCGGACTACACCTGCCTTGAATTTGCCAGTAGAAGGGTCTATGACATCTCCCGTACTCCACATATTATATCCTTTGTATATTCCAGTATTTTGATAGCCTTTTTGAGGATCGTCATATCCCACAGCAGCTTGCTTGCCATAGCTGCTGCAGCAGCTTCATCACGTCCACCAGCATATTGATATTTATTTTTAATGCCTTCCCATGTCAGCTCAATGAACCGCTCGGGACTTTCCATCGTATCATAAAGAGGTATTATACGGGTGTTGATACCATATTTTACATTTGCTTCAACTTGCGTTTTTCCTTTTTTACCTCTTTTGGTGGTCAGCAAAATTATCCATTGGCAGCTCTTGAACCATATAGAGCTGTTGCTGTTGCGTCCTTCAATACGGTAGTTGACTCTATGTCTGAAGGATCAATTCCACTTAAATCTGAACCAAAGGGGATTCCATCCACTACATACAGCGGAGCACGGCTTGAATTTACAGAACCTAAACCGCGAATTCTGATGCTTGCATTTGAGCCGGGTTGTCCACTAGTTGAAATAACTTGTACACCTGCTACTTCACCGGTTAGCGCTTTAGATAATTCGGACGGATTTTTGTTAGCAATACGGTCTCCTTTAATTTCAGTAGCGGAACCTGTGAAGGATCTTTTTGTAGCAGTACATAGGCAACAACTACAACTTCATCCAAAAGTTCAGTATCACTCTGCATGACAACCCGTACATGCGGCTTAATTGTAACCTCTTGAGTCTGCATGCCGATGTACGAAATTACCAGAGTTTTCGCGGAACTTGGTACGTTTGGTAATGTAAATCACCATCTACACCGGTAATAGCACCAACTTGTGTACTTTTACCAATACAGAGCTCCAATAACTGGCTGCCCGTCTTCTTCAGAAATTACAACACCTGTAACCTTCTGGGTTTGGGCAGTTACTAGGCCTATTCCAACAAAAAGACAGGCCAATACAGCATTAATTTCTTTTCATAAATTCTCTCTTAAAGTTTAACTTTACATTAATTGTTTCTTACTCTAACAAAGTGCAAATATATTAATAAACTGAAACGAACAACTATTTTATTGAAAAACCTTGTAAATCTATCAATTTGTTAACTAAACACGCTACTTTATGCTTAATAACAGATTTTCATACTTAAAAAACCTAAACCGGCTTATGTTACTATCACTATGATTCCCTCTTTCAAGGTGATTTTTCCAAGAAATACACATATTTAAACAAAATGGTTAATAAACAAGCTGCTAAAACAAAAACATACCTGATTTTGAAACAAAATGAGAATTTCCGGAGATTAATACGATTAATAGCTAAACACAAAAGACACTTTTTAGAGATATTAATTCTTATTCTATTCTCACCGAGCACAGAATATCGTCTTATTTGTTATTAGTATTAATTAAATCAAGCAAAATGAGTAAAATTATTTACAATCTAGTGTACAACAGAAAAGAAGCCTGAATAAAAAAGGAATGGCGTTAGTGCAAGTAGAAGCCTATTTGGACAGAAAGAAAAAGTATTTCTCCACCAAAGTTTATCTAAAGCCAGAACAATGGGACAATAAAAAGCTTATCGTGAAGAATCATCCTAATGCGGATGCACTGAATAGATTGATATATGAATTTATGGCTATGATAGAAAAAAAAGAGTTGGAATTGTGGCAGCAAGGAAGGCGTATTTCATTAGAGTTACTAAAGGAGGTTTTGAGCACAAACGAAAACAAAACCTCTTTTATTTCTTTTGTAGACAAGAGATAGCAAACTCTGCTCTGAAAGAAAGTACAAAACGAAATCACCTCTCCACTCTTTCATTATTACAACAGTTCAAAAAGGATGTAACCTTTTCTGATTTAACATTCGAATTCATATCCTCCTTTGAATATTTCTTGCAATCAAGAGGCTATCACACAAATACGATAGCCAACATATGAAGCATCTGAAGCGACATATAAATGTCGCCATCAACAAGGATTATATAGAGATACAAAAATACGCTTTTCGAAAGTAAAGATTAAAACTATAGAAAACAAGCATACGCACTTATCTCCTGAAAGCTGGAGAAGTTGGAGAAATTAAGCTTGGCTGGCAGATATACTAAATTGCAGAAGACTTTAGATGCATTCTTGTTTTGTGCTATGCAGGAATGAGATATTCTGATTTTATCAGTTTATCACCCGATAACATCGTGGAGATCGTCAAGAAACCTGGCTAATTTATAAATCCATAAAGACGAGTACAGAAGTCAGATTACCTCTTTATCTCTTATTCGAAGGAAAAGGGCTTGTTATTCTGGACAAATATCGGGATGACTTACAAAGCTTCTTTCATTTAAGGGATAACTCTAATGTGAACAAAAATTTAATTGTGATTTCCCGCCTAGCGGTTTATCAAAAAGATTTCATTTCACACCGCTCGCCATACTAATGCAACTCTATTGATTTATAATGGAGTAAACATTACAACAGTGCAAAAATTATTGGGGCATAAAAGTGTTAAAACCACACAGTGTATAGAATGTAATGGATATGACTATAGTACATGATTTAGAAAAGAACCATGCACTCATGCCTTTGCCTAAAAAACACGAACTTAGCATAGTCAATACTGCACTTTCATATCATTAGTCATATACTTCTCTTTAAAGTCTGTTCACTCACTATTCTGTTTCAACCTGCTCGCTGCAAACTCACTGCATACGTTTTGCAGTACCACTGCATATTGCTTGCAGTACCACTGCATATTGCTTGCAGCCGACTGCTATTAGTTTGCAGTACCACTGCAACAGCTTTGCAGTATCACTGCAATAGGTTTGCAAAATCTTGCAGCAAGAAACTATTTATAATCAATTAGATACAGTATAGTGTGAATAGAAGATTAACATTGGTGTGTTATCAATATTTAAACAGATTGAGGTGTGGAAGCAAAATTTGCTTCCACACTTTTGCATTGCTTCCACAGCATCTGTAATGCGATAAATAGAGGGATATAAGAACGGGTGGAAGGTGGAAGCAAAAATGATGAAAACTGCTATGAGGAAACAATTGTTGTCTTGATTGTTTAGCCAATCAGAAAGTTTGAATTTGCTGTTTTCTGAAGCTATTGAAATATTCTTTTACATAGATTTTAGTAGTTTCGCTAATAAAATGACAATGTAGAGTAAATACTTATTGAAAGCAGCTAGGATG
The DNA here is from genome assembly GCF_013874375.1 of Bacteroides sp. CACC 737. NCBI lineage: Bacteria > Pseudomonadati > Bacteroidota > Bacteroidia > Bacteroidales > Bacteroidaceae > Bacteroides > Bacteroides sp. CACC 737. The sequence goes on along the minus strand of NZ_CP059410.1, from coordinate 6,282 downwards.
ATAGATATTGACAAAAGACATGCTTCATATAAGAGGAAAGAATCATTTAAATCTTTAAGCAGCGTATTAACTTTATGGTATACATCTGATAACCTGGTTGTTAATCCTACAAATAGTATCACAGCAGTAAGGTTTTATGCGTCGTCCTCCATACACATACCTTGTGAGAAAGGAATTTCGCTATAGTTATTTCTAGCACATAGCATAATTATCTGATTATTAATAAGATAAATAAAATATAGTTCGCGAAAACTCTGGTGATTTCATACATCGGTATGAAGACTCAAGAAGTGGTAATCAAACCGAGCGTAAAAGTGGTTATGATGCCTGATACAGAGATACTTGATGAAGTAACAGTAGTGGCTTATGGCACTAAACGCAAACAAGATTTGGTGGGCTCTATCAGCAGTGTAAGAATGAGATTATCAGTAATTCACAAGCTACATCCGTGTCCAATGCACTAGAAGGAGCTGTGGCCGGTTTGCAGGTTGTAAGCTCTTCCGGCCAGCCGGGACAAGATGCCAATATCGGTATTGCGCGGTATCGGTTCTATTTCAGCCAGCAACAATGCGCTGATTGTAGTAGATGGTGTGCCCTTCAACGGTAAGTTGTCGGACATCAACCCTACGGCATTGCTTCAGTGAACGTGTCGAAAGATGCTGTATCCAACTCTTTGTATGGTTCCCGCGCAGCTGGTGGTGTGGTCATGATTACTACCAAGACCGGACGCAAAGACAAGGTGGCCATCAACTTTAACGTACCTGGGGTGTGGCACAGCGTGCGTACAAAGATTATGATATGGCTACTGATCCGGAAGAGTTCTATCGTTTGTCTTGGTATGGTCTTCGTAATACCTATTGGGCGGCTGGAAAATCCATTGAAGACTCTAATTTAGCAGCCAGTCAGGATTTACTGGGCGAACTGGGGTAATACAATGCATATATCATCCCGCAAGGAGAATATTTAGTAACACCTGATGGAAAACTTAACCCCAATGCACGTTTGCGTTATAATGATTCGTTGCCGATGCCTTGTTCGACAATGCCTTCCGCCAAGAATACAATATATCTGCATCGGGTGTAATGACCGTACAGATTTTTATGTATCTATGGCTTTCTGGATAATGACTCTTATGTGTTAGGTTCTTCTTATGAGCGTTTTACAGCTCGTGCCAACGTTAACTCCCAGTTGAAATCCTGGTTGAAGTAGGTACCAATGTAGATATTCCAAAGCAACTCAGAATGGTGTACAAGAGAATGCCGGAGCTGCCTCCAATCCTTTCGAAGTAGCACGTTCTTGGGCTCCTATCTTTCCGGTTCATGCCTATGATGCAGAAGGTAACATGAAATATTATGAGATGGAAGCCCCATGTATGATGCCGGAAATGGTGAAACAGACGGTACATCTAAACGTCCTACGGCTACTAACCAGAATGTGATAGCCAATATGAAAGAGGATATTCGTGAAACTGTGTACAATAATCTGACTTCACGCTCGTATCTGGAAATCTCGTTCTTGAAGAATTTCAAGTTTACAGCAAACTATAGTTATGATTTCACGAACAGTAGCCAGACAGTATTCTACACTCCGCTCATCGGTGACGGACAGTCTTTCGGTGGTCGTGGTACAAAAGGAAGCTACAACACTACGACTACCACTTCAACCAGATTCTGGCTTACAGCAATGTATTTGGCGATAACCACCACCTGTCGGCCAAGATAGGTCACGAGTACTACAAGTATGAATATCAGTATTTGGCAGGACAGAAGACCAACTTCTTTAATCCGAACAATCCGTAACTGGACAACGGTGGACAAATGCAATACATCAATAGCTACACGGCAAACCATAACATCGAGGGTTATTTCGGTATGGCAGACTACGACTATAGCAATAAATATTACGTTTCTGCCGCTTTCCGTCGCGACGGTACTTCCCGCTTTTTGGACCCGTTGGGGTAATTTCTGGTCGGTAGGTGCTGCTTGGCGTATTTCCAACGAAGCATTCATGGAAGTACAAATTCTTGGTTGAACGACTTGAAACTGCGTGCATCTTATGGTACCCAGGGTAATGAAAGCATCCTTTCGAATATGACTATGCCTATGTGTACACGCCTTATCAAGACCAATACACAGTTACTTGGAATGGTTCAGAGCTGGGTTATTCACCGGAATTCTACGTAATCCGGACTTGACCTGGGAAAAGCAGAAGACTTTTGACGTGGGAGTAGATTTCCGTCTCTTCGATAGAGTATACGGTTCATTCGAATATTTTTATCGTCGTACGGACGATATGCTTTTCAAGCGTCCCGTAGCTTTCTCTACAGCCGGACGGCCGTATAACTGGGAAAATCTGGGTGCGATGAAGAACACTGGTATAGAGTTTGAAGTGAATGTGGATATCTTCAATCAGTCTGACCTGAAGTGGACGGTATCGCTCGTAGGCTCCCACTACAAGAACCGTATTGTGACATTACCCGAAGAAAACCCGTGAAATGGTATCACTTCCGGTCCGTTCAACCTGCGCGAAGGTAAGAGCCGCTTTGAATACTATACTTATATGTATGCCGGCATGGACGAAAAAGAAATGCCATGTGGTACATGGATGAGACAAACGAGAAAGGGGAAGTGACAGGCCGTACTACCACCACCACTTATGCAGACGCAACCCGCTACTTCATTGGAAATCTGCGCTGCCCGATTTCAACGGTGGTTTGAGCACTACTTTCTCTTACAAGGGAATTGACCTTTCTATAGCAACGGCTTTCCAGATTGGTGGCTATGCTTATGACTACTCTTATCTGTCCGGCATGAGCTCTTCATTCTACGTAGGTCATAAAGGATATGTGGAAAACATTCAACCCTGAGACCGGTCAAGGTTCACTTCCTATTTGGAATGCCGACAATGCTTCCAACTCTTTCACTCAGCAATCAGACCTCAATCTGGTAAAGGCCAGCTACTTCAGCATCCGTAACATCACTTTGGGCTACACATTGCCGAAGAACTTGATGCAGAAATTGGGTGTTGAGAAACTGCGTATCTATGCTACGGCAGATAATCTCGGCTTGTGGTCCAAACGTCAGGGATTTGACCCTCGTGTGGCAATGGCTGGTTCTGATAATGAATATGGAGGCTATTCTCCGATGCGTGTGATTTCCGGAGGTATCAACCTTACATTCTAAACTAAAAAATAAAATTGTATATGAAGATAATGAAATATATGATGCAGGTGCTTCTTGTCGGGGCCTGCTTACATCTTGCATTGAAGATGCTGATGTTACCGCTTATTTGACTGAAGACCAACTGGGCAATGTGGCTCAGGAAGATCCTGATAAGGCTTTTTCAGCTGCTGTGGCAGGTATGTATACTGATATGCAACAGTATGTTGACGTCAATATGAGTCACAACTATTTCGGTCAAAAGAGTTTTGATTACTTAACATCGCTGATGGGCACGATATGATTATGACCGGACGTTTCGCTTATGAGTATGTATCATTATTTGCTGGATTACTGGCAACAGAACTATACTCCGACCAACAACCGTTGGAAAGAGTACTATCGTGTCATAGCCAATGCCAACAACATCCTCAAGCTGATTGACCCCAGCAGTGAAGATCCCGCCCAATTTGAAATATCGTGCCATCGCTCTTGGTTTCCGTGGCTACGCCTACTTACAACTGACTTACTTATACCAGCATTCCTACTATAACCGGTGCGGATGGAACGAAATGGGGGCCGTGGAGAGAAATATGACTTCTCCCAGTCTCCGTGTGTACCGCTTATTACAGAGGATACGGAAGGTGACCAGCCACGTGCTACTGTAGCCCAAATCTATGAACAAATCAAGAGTGACCTTACTACTGCTTTCGACTTGTTCAAGAATTTGGATATGACGCGTACTTCCTCACCCACTGATATGGATGGCTGCGTGGTAGCTATGCATTTGGCTCGTGCGAACATGGTTATCCATGAATGGGATGAGGCGATAAAGTATGCGCAGGTGGTGATTGATAATTTCCCTATATTGCAGAGTGAAGACCAGATACTCCAAGGATTCAGTAATATCAGCTTGCCGGATGTAGTATTCGGTAGCGATGTTACAGCAGACAATAGTACAACTTATATGTCTTTCTTCTCGCAGATGGATACTTATGGCGATGGTTATGCCGGCATCGGTGTATGGCGCGCTGCCTTTAAGCCATTAGTAGACCGTATCGCGGATACTGATATCCGTCTGCAATGGTTCTGCTGCGACCGTTCTACAGGTGTAACAGATGACTCCGTAATCGTATAACATTGATTCGTGACACTCAGTCTCCAGTTGCCGTGGAATACCAAGCCCGTAAAAATTATCGGTACAGGTCGTGATAACATCAAGGCCGGTGTGTTCAGCGGATGGGAACTGGGAGATTATATTTACCTGCGTTCAGAAGAAGCTTACATGATAAAAATGGAAGCTTTGGCTCACAAGGTTCTGCTGAAGCAGTGACTGAACTGAATAGCTTTATGAAGACCCGCCAGCCCGATTATAATTACACTTTCACGAACAAGGCTGACCTGATAGAGGAAATCATTTATCAGAAAACGTGTAGAGTTCTGGGGTGAAGGTTTGGAATATATTGATAATCGTCGTTTGAATATTCCTGTAGATCGTACAGATGAAACTTGGGGCGCAGAAAATAATAATCACTTCTCTGCCGGTAAGTTCCGTTATAACCAAGAAGACAGCCGTTCCTTTACCGTTTACCTCTCTCTGAAATAGAGAATAATCTCAGCTTTCTCCGAGCGACCAGAATTAATACTTCAAAGGAACATGTTATACGGAAAAAATGACACAGAAGCGCTATCTGTGCAGACTAATCAAGCTGCCATTACCCCAACAATAATAATGCGGCAATTATGATGATTCATCCCGGTTGAACATACCGGATTTTCATAATAAAGTGTTTTTGAGAAGCCACTCATTGCGAAATGGGTGGCTTTCTTCTCTTAATCCAACAAAAGACTTCAGGGGGAAGTGTTATTTCAAGATTACATATCTTCCAAAGAAAGCCCTTTATAAGAAACAGAGCAGTTTTTTCCATTCTTTGTTGATTGTGACTTTTTTCTTCAATATCCCCCAACCTATCCGTTCAGGATTGTGTTTAATTTCGACCAATTCATAAAATGAAAAAATACGATGTCGGTCTTTCATCCGTTGATTTCAATAAAAGTGAGGTCTTACCGATGCGCTTTCTTCCTACTAAAACCGGCATTTGCGATTCTTCTTGAAACTGTTCTGCTATATTCTTTAAAACAGCCAACCTCTTTTTTGACCATAAATTTCATAATACACCTATTATTTACATCAAGTCCACTATTATCCGTAGTGTACATTACGATAATACTAATTAAAGACGATATTTGTATAAAATGAATTTATTTTTGAACTTTTACACAAAAAACTATAAAGTAATTATTTAAGATCCTTTAAAATAACCTCATAAGTTCATTATTTTTTATCCGACAAACACAGACTTTCTCTATTGAAATAGGAATAGTTATTCTGTAATTTAAAATAGTATTTACATGAAATGCAATATTCTTATGGATGAAATAAATAATACAAGTAAATATTCAACGAAAAATAAACAAATGATAGATATTGACATAATCACCCATTCTTTTAAAAAGAGGAATGCTAATTTTACAACTGCAGTACATTAATTAACACTCAATAACTATTAATCAAAATATTACATTTGTTAATGGTATCACATAAGTAAGGTTTTGTTTATTGTAGACCCATATAGGACAGCTTTGAAAAGAGTATTCCTTGTTTTAGCCAATTCTTTGACTTATTGTATATTCTTTATTATCAACAGAATACAGATAGTGTAGTTCCGCGAAAACTCTGCTAATTTCGTATGTTGGTATGCAAACGCCAAGAGGTGGCTGTCGCACCTTCTTTAAGAGTCATCTTAAAGTCCGACAGTGAAATTCTGATGAAGTAACAGTCATAGCTTATGGTACTGCAAAGAAGAAACTCACTAACAGGTTCTGTTGCTACTATCAAATCCAGTGATATGGAAAAGCTTCCAGTTACTTCATTTGAGAAAGCATTACAAGGATTGTCTCCTGGACTGCAGATCGCAAGTGTCTCCGGTCAACCGGGTTCGTCTACACAGGTACGTATTCGTGGTATCGGGTCTATGTCTGCCTCAAGTACCCCACTTTATGTTATAGATGGAGTTGCTATTGAAGCTGCAAACTTAAGTGAAGTTGCAAATACCAGTAAATA
>NZ_CP059409.1:0-40439 GCF_013874375.1 Bacteroides sp. CACC 737 | reverse complement strand
AGCTGTAGATTTACGATATGTCCGTTATATTCCCAGGTTGTTTGAACATGTGTATACGGGAACTAAAGCGGACAAGAAAAGAGCATTGGAAGCTTCGGATATAGGAGCTTTAGTTTGCGAGACAGAGATGGATTTGTCCAAAAGGATTCCCTCCTCGAGACTTCAAAAAGCAAAAATGCTATTCGTGTTTATGTTTATGATGCGTGGTCTTCCGTTTGTCGATTTGGCTTTTTTGCGTAAGAAAGACTTGCAAGGTAACGTATTATCCTATCGTAGAAGAAAAACTGGTCACACCTTGCGGGTACTTCTGTCCCCTGAAGCCTTGCAGTTGGTACGCATGGTGTCCAATAAGGACGAAAACTCACCTATTTATTTCCAATATTACATAGCAAGGAGGGTACCGAAGCGGCTTATAAAGAGTATCAATCAGCTCTGAGACGTTTTAACTATCAGTTATCAACTTTAAAAACACATTTAAACATGAGTTCACATCTTAGCTCGTATTCGGCAAGACACACATGGGCTACAATGGCATATTATTGCGAGATTCACCCTGGAATTATTTCTGAAGCGATGGGACACTCATCGATAAATGTTACTGAAACCTATCTCAAACCCTTCAACGACAAGAAGATTGATGAGGCAAATGAGAAGGTAATTTCTTTTGTGAAAAGCAATGGAATTTCGGCATAGTTTTTTTTGCTTTTTATTGATAGAATAGTCTAAATATGTACTTATTTATTCCTCCCGCAAGAGACTTCTCTTGAAGGAAGGATCGCCTTGTTTGTTTCTCAGCCACCTTTTCTTATATCAAAGTACTACAAAATAAGACTTTATATTTTCCCCTGTCTTGCAAACCTTTTGAGTCTCTTTCACCTCAATCTTATTTCTTAGTCCTATTATAAGAATTCCACCTATAAGCCCCTCCTTATCTTTATTCATTTAAAATATTATAAACAATTATAGATGTATCGAAACTGTATTAAACATCTTTTTATATAATTGATTAAATATAGATTCCCGTTACCTGCGAAGTAACGGAAAATTTTAACAAAAAAATAAGAGAAAGTAATACCAAATATGCGAGATTATTCACTTTTTATTTTTTTAAATTTATAAATTTAAAGTTTTCAATTATGAACAAAAAGTTTCTAAGTGTGATCCTGTTCAGTGCCTTAATGGCTGGTACTGCAGGAACGTTCACGTCTTGTAAGGACTATGATGATGACATCAAGGACTTGCAGGGACACTGGACAAGAAAGCTTCACTTGATGAATTGAACTCTAAAGTAAGTGCTTTGGAGACTTCTATCGCTGAAGCCAAAACTGAAGCTTCTAATGCTAAAACAGCAGCACAAGAAGCACTGGACAAAGCTAAAGAAGCATTGGACAAAGCAGGACAAGGTGGATCTTCTTCTGAAGAAATTGCAGCCTTAAAAGCCGCTCTGGAGAAAGCGCAGGCAGACTTGCAGAAGCAAATTGACAAAATGGCCTCATTGGAGACTGTGGACAAGAAAATTGCAGATTTAAGAAAGAGCTTGAAGGAGGCTTCGTTACAGACGAAAAATTACAAGCTTTGGCTGCAAAGGTTGATGCCCTGACCGCTGAGGTGGTTAAATTGATTGGACACCGTCTGACTAGTCTAGCTCTGATCCCGACTCAGCATATCAACGGTATTGCTGCTATGACTTTTACCACTTTGCAGTATACTCCTCAGAAGTATGAGGCAATGCCTACACATACGTCTGATCCTTCGGGCCACACTAACCGTCCTGTGTAGACCACAAAGATGCCGGTACAGCCCGTTACATCGCTACTGAGAAGAATAAGGCTTATTTCCATGTAAGCCGAGTGTAGGTGTTCGTACTCAAGATATCCTGACTCCGTCATTTGACTGCATTAAGTCTGAAAATATAATGACAAAGAATGCTGACGGTACAACAATTACAAACAATAGCCCGATCGAAGTTACAGGTCACAATATTGACAAGGAAGGTGTACTGGAAGTTACATTCAAAAAACATTCTGATTTCTTAGGTCAACAGCTCTCTACCACTAAGGAAGGCAATAAAGAGAAATTCTATATGGCTTCTTTGAAAGCTCCTATTTCTGCAGAAAACTATACAGAAGACCGAAGCTAAGGATGTTGAAGCTGGTACTATTGATGGCGTTTATGTAAACTCTGAATATGCTCGTATTGAAGAGCTTATCAAATTGCCGTATTTGGCTAACAGCAGAACTGATTTTGGAAAAACCATAACAGGTGAATTCGCAGACGAAATACAGAATGATGGAAACGGTGATTTCTATGTTCACTATCATGACTCAGTATGTCTGTATGAATCAAATGCAAATGCTTTAGTTGACTATTACCAAGCTTATGACCAACCTCTTGATTTAAAGAAATTGGTAAAAGTTTGTGTTAGTGACAAAGCCAATGATCATGCCGCACATGAGGATTTGGTAGACTACAAGGACTATGGTCTGACATTCCGTTTCCGTCTGGCAGAAGCCGCTTATATTCCTGAAAACGACAATGACAACAAGACTGACCAACAAAAATTTGCAGAAATCGATTCTCCGATGAATGGTAAAATGTCTGCTAAGTATATGACATCTCTGGATCTGCAACAGCCGTAGTCGTGAGCCTATGTTTGCGTAGAATTGATCGACTCTGTAAATGGCAATGCATTGGTTGCTCAACGTTACTTGAAGGTTAAATGGACAATGGAAGGAAAAGAACTGGCAGTTCCGTTCAACCCGGTATTGTTCTCTTGTACAGTTAAGAACCTTGTCGATACAGAAATGATGAATACCATGATTTACGACAAGGCTAAAGAAGGTGGTATGACAAAGAACGAATTCATGCTATCTATACTGAATTCATTGTAGGTGAGGGAGCTGGTACAGCTGAAGATTTGAAAGATCCGGAGAAGGCGTTGAGTCTCACAATATTTTGTGGACATTAAACGAAGAAGATCTTGGTGTGTTCTGGCCTGGTCAGCAAGAGAAGACGTTCACGAAGACTGTTATCTACAAAGATCCTAAGGGTATCAATGCTGATATTACCGTTGTAATGACAAGAACTGTCTATATGCCTGCTTTGAATGTATGGGGCCACATGGGTACATACTGGAAAGGTGAAAAGGAATATAAGATATTCAACATCAACCCGATCGTTTATGGAACCAAAGAATCTAATCCGGCATGGAATGTTGTTGACGGTACTAACCCGACATGTAACATCTATACTGACTTGTTGAACGGTTTCTTGGATGACAGAGGTGTGAAACCTACTGCAGTGCTGCTGGCGCTATCTATTATACAGATAAGAATGTAGCTAATACGAAGTTCTATTATCCTGCTTTTGGTCCGATGCAACCTGACCACACTATGCCTGAAAATGCTAACGGCATTTACTATGCAGAAGAAGGCGTAAGATTCGTATTCGATAAGGCAAGAATCGCCAACTATACTTATATTGGAACGATGTACTGAAGTGAAGGCTGAGTTGAGAAACAATGATACAGAATTGTGGATTAAGGGAGAATTAGCAAGCAACAATCGTAAATCACAAGGCTAACCTTTTGAACGCAGACGAGCTGACGTACAACATCAAGTTGCAAGAAGCTGTTCCTGATCATGCTGTTACAGATTTCACTAATCAACCGACAGAAGCTGCTAAGGCATTGGTTGGTAAGATGGTTCCCATCAACTTGGTTGCTGATCTCTGCAATAATGCAAAGAATGTAGGCATTGTTAAGCAATACGAAGCAAATATTATTGAGCCGTTGCAAGTTAAGAAGGGCGAAATCGACAACTTCGTTGACGCCAAGAACGAAGGTAGCTCAATTGATGTAACTGGTGCATTCACTTACTACTCTTGGAATGACAACAAGCAGATTGTGGAAAACACAACTGGTCTGCCAAAAGCATTGTATGACTTCTATCAAGTAAGAGAGCTGTTTGGCCGTTGAAGGCTGGTTCTGACAATATTCTGGATGTTACTAAGATCAAGACTAACTTGAAACTGACTGACGGTAACTTGGAACCAGAAGAAGGTTATACAAATGGTAAGTTGCCTGCAAACATTGAAATCAGATATGAAGAAAAAGATATCGATGGTGACGGTGACAAAGAAAAAGTCTTGACTTATTACAACTATAGCGGTACTCCGGTTAACAAAGCTTATAAGCTGTTTATCCCGGTTGAATACGGTTATAAGTGGAAAACTCTCATCAATGTTTATGAGATTACTGTAGCTCCTAACTCTGGAAACTCCTGGTACACGATAAGTAAAGATCGTTAGATACTGATATATTAAAGGGTATTCCTTAATGGGATACCCTTTATTGATTAAATAAAAACAGATGAAGATGAAAAGATTTATTTATTCTTCAATCCTCTTGATGGGTATCTGTGTGTTAGTAGCCTGTACCGGAAAAAGCAGTAGCCATCCCTTTGGCGGCACTTTTTTTACGGAAGAAGGAGTATGCTTTGAACTTAAAGCGGATTCAACCACACTTATCCAGTTTAACGACTCGCTGACTTATGAAGGTACTTGGCAAGTCTGTAAAAGTGCAGATAATTTGGAATATGCTACAATTGAGTTTGCCGGATATCCTGCTTACTATTTCCTGAAAGACGGAAAGCTCTATCGTAGTGAACGGGAAATGCGCAATGACGTATTGGGCAGAAGAATCAATTACCCAAAATGATATAAACTAGATATTCCATACTAGAAACGGCTATTTCCATTTTCCTTCTTAGGAAAACGGAAATAGCCATCTTTGTATATATCGACAAGAAAGAAAGGATTGAAGACTATTAAAAGATTCCTTTTTATCTATATGTTATATCCACCTTCTGAAGAAAGGAGCATCCAGTTCATACTCTTCGTTGCGTATCACATATCTTGTTGCCCAAGCAGCTTTAAACTGCCAAAGGCAGTACTTGGAGAATCAATGCCGACACCTTGTAGAAAAGGAAGACTGGAACCCTCATCTCTACAGCTAAGCCTATCAATACCTTCTTGTCTGTTTCATCCATTGACGGCTGAAATGAAACTTCTATGCCATCTGTCATGGATTGGTTGAAATGGTGGGAATAAAATGAAAGTGAGTGATGAGATACTCCAGACGTTCCATAGGATATTGCTGAAGCATAATCCACAATAATCGTGCGGCAAAGTCGGCAGTGCCTGTTACCAACTGCAGGTTCAACTGGAAAACGGGACGTGACAATCCTTTCGTTACTTTTTGGACGAGGCTGGTCTTGCTGAAACGTCGTGGACTAATAAATATCAGGCGATTTTCACTTGCAAGTATCTCTCTTACTCTTCCCTATTCCGCTACTCTATCCGTAAAGTATTCATCATCTACAATGGTACTGAATTTAAATGGATTATTCATATTGCGATTTTTTTTCAATGCGACTTTTTTCGCAAATATAAGAAATATATTTGGGGGCATTCTGAAAGACTGGCTAAAATGAAAAATACATTATAAGCTTCTGTTTTTCTTCATTTTATTGTATATACTTGTAAGATAAACTCTTTATAAATAAATTGGAAATGAGCAGAAATGAAATTACCTTACAAGAGATGTTCTCCTCAGTCATCGGGGAACTCCGGGAAGGCGGCAGATGGGGGACAGCACACATCTACCAATCAGCGATGAATGCATTCTCGGCATTCACCAAATGGCAACCAATGCCCATGCGCAAGCTGAGCCCGACCGTACTGAAGAGGTTCGAAAACTACCTCAGGCAGAGGAACTGCAGTTGGAACACCGTGTCCACCTACATCAAGACGGTACGCTCGGTGTATCATCGGGCGGTGGACAGAAAGTACATACGGTATGTACCCAGACTGTTCGAGCATGTGTATACCGGCACACGGGCAGACAAGAAGAAGGCGCTCAAGGCATCCGACATCAGCAGCCTGGTAAGGGAGACGGAAAGGAGCCTGCAAGAAGGGACGCTCCCAAACGCACAGCAGAGAACAAGGATTTTCTTCGTACTCATGTTCATGCTCAGGGGCATACCCTTTGTGGACCTGGCGTACCTGCACAAAAGGGACCTGCAGGGGAATGTACTGTCTTACAGAAGGCGGAAGACGGGACGGGCACTGACCGTGTCACTCACACCCGAAGCCATGCAGATGGTCAGGATGGTGGCGGACAGGAACCCCGACTCCCCCTATCTGTTTCCCATCCTGCAAAGCGAGGAAGGTACGGAAGCCGCATACCGGGAATACCAGTCGGCACTCAGGGCATTCAACCAGCGTTTGGCAGTACTCAGGCAGTGTCTGGGAATGCAGTCGGCACTCAGCACCTATGCGGCGAGACATACCTGGGCCACCATGGCTTACCATTGCGAGATACACCCCGGAATCATATCGGAAGCCATGGGGCACTCCTCCATCACGGTGACGGAAACCTATCTGAAGCCTTTCAGCAACAGAAAAATTGACGAGGCCAATCAAAGGGTAATTTCTTTTGTAAGAAGTGGAGTGTGTACAGTGTAAAAGACATTACTTCTTTTGATAGGATAGAATAGATTTGTCGCACATTTTCCGGAATCTTCAAACAGAGTTTTGAGGAACGGAATGGTGTTGTCTTTACGGAGCTCACATCGGTTCTATCAATATGCTGTTATTCAACCTTTTGAGCTGAAAATACATACTCCCATTTTTTGAAGGCCTCATTTCATTACTTTCCCATTGTCACTTTTCTGGATTTCCAATCCTCTTTCCAATATCCCAACGGACAGATTTTTACTATTCTGGACAAGCCCCACCTATTTTCTCCTTATTCCCTGATTATTAACGAAATTAACAAGATTTCATTACCTGCGAAATAACGGAAAAAATCATGTAATCAACAGCTATGTGAAAGGGAATGAAAATGAGAGATTATTCACTTTTTATTTTTTAAATTTATAAATTTAAAGTTTTCAATTATGAACAAAAAGTTTCTAAGTGTGATCCTGTTCAGCGCCTTAATGGTGGGCACTGCAGGAACGTTCACGTCTTGTAAGGACTATGATGACGACATCAAGGACTTGCAGGGACAACTGGACAAGAAAGCTTCACTTGATGAATTGAACTCTAAAGTAAGTACTTTGGAGACTTCTATCGCTGAAGCCAAAACTGAAGCTTCTAATGCTAAAACAGCAGCACAAGAAGCACTGGACAAAGCTAAAGAAGCATTGGATAAAGCAGGACAAGGTGGGGCTTCTTCTGAAGACATTGCAGCCTTGAAGAAAGCTTTGGAGGATGCTGATGCAGCTCTACAGAAGCAAATCGACAAGTTGGCTTCTCTGGATGCTGTAGACAAAAAGATTGCAGATCTGAAGGCAGAATTACAGAAAGATTTCATCTCCGATGCAGATTTGAAGGAACTCGCAACTAAGGTTGAAAAATTGAGCGTAGAAGTGATGACCTTGATTGGTCATCGTTTGACAAGCCTCACACTGATTCCGACTACACACATCAATGGTATCCCTTCTATTGAATTACTGTCATTGCAGTATACTCCGCAGGTTTATGCCGCTGTAACAGATCATCAGAATGATGTGGTACCGGGAAATCATCCCGTACGCCTATGGTAGACCATAAAGCTGTAGCTAATGCCAAAACTCTTAATATTTCTACAGAAAAGAATGAGGTAAGCTATAAGATGAGTCCAAGCATCGGTGTGTTGAAAGATGATATTAAACTTCCGTTGTTCGAAGGTATCAAATCTCAAAATGTAACTAAGTCTACTCCGGAAATTCTGGAGAATGCCCCTCTCGAAGTTGTTGATTATACTGTTGATGGCGGTGTTTTGACAGTACAATATAAGAAGAATAAAGAATATCTGAACGAAAATATCGGTACATCAGGTGAAGCACACGGAGCAGATAAGCTTGAGACATTCTGGATGGCTTCCTTGAAAGCTCCTATTGCTGACAAGAACCTGACTGATGACGAAAAGAAGGCTGGTGAAGAAGTATATGTAAGTTCTGAATACAGCCGTATCGAAGAATCTACAGTATTCCCTTATCTGGCTAACAAGAAGATTGACTTTAACCAAGCTATCACTGGTAACTTTGCTGATGAAACACAAGATGGTAAGTATGTACACTATCATGACTCTATCTGCTTGTACAAATCAGGTAATGATGTATTGGTTGATGTTAAACAAGCATATGACGAACCGCTTGATTTGAGAACATTGGTAACAGTATGCTATACTTATGCAGAAGACGAACATGGTAGCCACAAGGAATTGAGCAACTACCCCGACTATGGTCTGGAGTTCCGTTTTGCTTTGGCAAAAGCCAAATATCTACAGGGTGACCGCAAGACAGACGAGCAGGAATTCGGCCGTATCTTGTCTGATGGTTATACTCTGAAGTCTGAAGTTTATGACGTAGAGTTGGGAGACAACGAATATTCCAAAACTTCTATCGGTCGTGAGCCTATCATTCGCGCAGAGTTGTGGGATAAGAATAACGGTAACATGATTGCAGTTCGTTACATCAAGATTCGTTGGACTGGTGAAAAGGATCAGACTATTGCTGCCATCACATTCCCGAACGACACTGTAACTTGTCATGACATGTTCCAGCAGCTGTTCTCTAAGGAAATGAATGAGAAGATTTACCACATGGTTAAGTTCGATGGTGGACAGAGTATGAGTAAGACTCAGTTCCATAGCATCTATAAGGACATCGAAATCCTTGAACTTAGAAAAGATGGTAAGAAGATTGAACTCAGCACAAATTGGTCTACCAATGCTGAGAAAGACTGGGAAGAAGGAGCAAATAAAGTTGGCAAAGACGGTGGTGAAGCCATCAAGAATACTAGAGATCTTGTATTCGGTTTCTTGCAGGATGCTGAAGACAATACTTCTTTCAACTTGGTTTGGGCTATGAATCCGAAGACTGTTGGTACATTGGCTTACAATGCAGCAAACAAAACTTATGCTTCTACATTTGAAATTGATGTTAAGTACGTTGACGGAACTGGTTTGAATGGTGACATCAAGCAGACATTCAAGCAGACAATTGTTGTTCCTGCACAGAAGTTTGCATACCAAGGTACTTTCTGGAAGAATGGTAAGGGCGAAGGTGTCTTCAATGTGAATCCGATTGTTTACACTACTGCAAATGACGGTGGAACACAGAAAGACCCGCATGTATATCCGGGTACTCCTGACGGTTGTGAGCTGAAAGACTATAGCCACATCGAAGCTGACTTGGTTAATGGCTTTGTATATGAACCGACCAAAGAAAAACCAGCCAACTTGGCCCAATTCATCCAGTATATTCGTGAGTGTGCAGAGGTTAAGTTTATCTTTGACGAAACACGTATGAAAGACCTGACTACTTATCCGCATTTGAAAGACTTTGTCACAAGCGATGACCAAACTCAATTGTGGTATAAGACTAAAGGTACAGCAAAAGACGAAGTCGTAAGTGACAACAGCAACATCGGTAGAACGGATGCAGGAATTAATGATTATAAACAATCTAACGATTTGGCTGCCACTATCAATAACCTGATGGGTGCTGATGCTACAGAAAACAAAAAGAACTTGCCTTGGAATTATGATGAAAAATTAGGTAATAGCGTAAATGAATGCTCCAGTATCATCCGTCTCCACGAAAAAGATGACTTGAACGGTACTGATGCCGCCCTCAAGTTGATTGGCAAGGAAGTTCCTGTACAGCTAGTTGTTGCATACAATGAGTTCAATGTTATTCCAGTTCAAGAATTTGAGGTACACTTCATCAACCCGTTGACTATTGACGGTTCTATCAGCGACAACTTCGTTGATGCTGAAATTGACGGTAGCTTCTTGAGCGTTGCCAAGAACTTCACATTCACTGACTGGAATAATAAACCGGTAGCTGCTGCTGTAGCTGACAAGGCCACTGGTGATGAAGTTTATGCACATGCTTTGTATGACTACTATGCCGTACGTGAGGTCAAGTTCTTGACTGATAAGACCACTACCAGCTTGGCTTGGAATGCTGCAACCAACACTTATGAGCACAAGGAGGGTACTACTGACGGTAAATTGCCGACCAATGCTTCATTGAAGATGATGAATTGGGATGAGTCTACAGACAAGTCAACAGCTAAACCTGTCGATGCTGACCCGACTCACTTGGCATACTTCAACAACCATGGTACACCGGTTAACGTTGACTACAATATGTTCTTGACAGTAAATGTCAACTACAAGTGGGGTGTATTGAGCAAGGATAACCTGAAAGTCATCGTTAAGAAGGCTGCCGGTACACCGAGTGCCAAATAATTAAGAAGAGATTCTTGATATAATTTAATAAAAGGGACGTCCTCTTGCAGGACGTCCTTTTTTTCAATCTTTCATTTATAAATATCAGATATGAAGAAAATACTATTCATTTTGACCGTGTCAGTTTCACTCATCTGCTTTTCTTCATGTAAGAAGTCAGCAGCTACACATCCTTTTCCAGGCAAATTCATCACTGAAACCGGTATCCAATTCAACCTTCGATCCGACTCCACCACCTTGATTCAATATGATGATTCCAGCTCTTACGAGGGTACATGGAGAGCCTATAATCAAGGAGACACACTAAAGTATGCCACTATTGAGTTTGCCGGTTACTTTAACTATTATTATCTGCGTAATGGTAAACTCTATCGCAATGAACATAATATGATACGTCAAGTTCTTGGTGAAGAAATTGAATATCAAGATTAAAACAGAAAATGGCTATTGCTATTCCTCTATTCTTTGGATGAGGAAAAGAATAGCCATTTCATATGATAGTTAACCACACACTTCTATTAATAATCATTTTATGATTATCATCTAATGATTATTGTGATATTTTCTATATATTTGCGTGTAAACTCAATAATCATATGAAAAATCCATTTGTTACGAACGGCTATGTGTCACCAGAATATTTCTGTGACAGAGAGAAAGAAACGGCTAAAATCGTCTCACTTTTGACGAATGAGAATAACATAGCCTTGATTTCCCCACGCAGATTAGGCAAAACAGACTTGTTGCGGCATTGTTTTGGACAGCCGGAAATCAAGGAGCATTATCACACTTTTATCATCGACATCTATGCCACAAGCTCTGTACGCGATTTTGTGAATGTTTTCGGCAAGGCTGTACTGGATGAATTACGTCCAAAAGGTAAATCCGTATGGAGTACCTTCCTGAATGTCCTGGCCTCTCTTCGCTCCGAAATAACATTCGACATGAATGGGCAGCCTACGTGGGGAATCGGTCTGGGAGCTATAACCAATCCCTCTGCAACATTGGATGAGATATTCTCCTATCTGAACAATGCCGGAAAACCATGCCTAATCGCCATCGATGAATTCCAGCAAATAACCAAATATGCAGACGATCCCAACATAGAAGCGGCATTACGGACACATATACAACGCTGTTCCAATGCCCACTTTGTCTTCTCCGGGTCCCATAGGCATCTGATGGGGGCAATGTTTACTTCTCCGACACGTCCATTCTATCAATCAGTTACATTGATAAACCTGCCTCCCATTTCTGTTGATAAATACGCGGAGTTCTGCCTTAAGCACTTTGAGCGGGCAAGCAAACTCTTAGATACATTGGTAGTAACAGAGTTATATGAACGCTTCAATGGTATAACTTCGTATATGCAGAAGGTTATGAACATTTTATTTTCCATGACCGGAACTGGAGAAATATGTATTCCCTCAATGATAGATACTGCCATTAACGACCTTCTAGACTTTTCTGCCGACACCTATGATGCCTTATTATATCAGATGCCCGAAAAGCAGCGTATTGTATTTATGGCAATAGCAGCAGAGGGAAAAGCTAAGGCTATCTCAAGTGGTGGCTTTGTACGTAAATACAAGTTGCAATCTGCAAGTTCTGTCTCTTCAGCTGTAAAAGGACTGCTAGAAAAAGACTTTATTACGTATGATAAAGGTATTTACCAGGTATATGATCAGTTCTTCCAACTTTGGTTGCAAAGGAACAAGCTTTAATGGTTTCTTTCTTGAATCTTATATTCATTCAATTTATTTGTAATTGCAGGGCAAACCATTTATAAATAATTTAGAAATGAGCAGAAATGAAATTACCTTACAAGAGATGTTCTCCTCAGTCATCGGGGAACTCCGGGAAAGCGGCAGGTGGGGGACGGCACACATCTACCAGTCAACGGTGAATGCATTCTCGGCATTCACCAAATGGCAACCGATGTCCATGTGCAAACTGAGCCCGACCGTACTGAAGAGATTCGAAAACTTCCTCAGGCAGAGGAATTGTAGTTGGAATACGGTATCCACCTATATTAAAGCAATACGTTCGGTTTACAACCAGGCGGTGGACAGAAAGCTGGTGCGATATGTACCCAGGCTGTTTGAGCATGTGTATACCGGCACACGGGCAGATAGGAAAAAGGCGCTCGAAGCTTTTGACATAGGCTCTTTGGTGCGGGAGACGGAGATGAGCCTGCAGACCGATAATTCTCCCAACACCCGACAGAAAACAAAAATTTTCTTTGTACTGATGTTTATGCTAAGAGGGATTCCTTTTGTGGACCTCGCCTATTTGCATAAGAGGGATTTACAAGGAAACACCTTGTCTTATAGGCGCAGGAAGACGGGACGGGCACTAACCGTGTCACTCACACCCGAAGCCATGCAGATGGTCAGGATGGTGGCGGACAGGAACCCCGACTCCCCCTATCTGTTTCCCATCCTGCAGAGCGAGGAAGGTACGGAAGCCGCATACCGGGAATACCAGTCGGCACTCAGGGCATTCAACCAGCGTTTGGCAGTACTCAGGCAGTGTCTGGGAATGCAGTCGGCACTCAGCACCTATGCGGCGAGACATACCTGGGCCACAATGGCTTACCATTGCGAGATACACCCCGGAATCATATCGGAAGCCATGGGGCACTCCTCCATCACGGTGACGGAAACCTATCTGAAGCCTTTCAGCAACAGAAAAATTGACGAGGCCAATCAAAGGGTAATTTCTTTTGTAAGAAGTGGAGTGTGTACGGTGTAAAAGACGTTACTTCTTTTGATAGGATAGAATAGATTTGTCGCACATTTTCCGGAATCTTCAAACAGAGTTTTGAGGAACGGAATGGTGTTGTCTTTACGGAGCTCACATCGGTTCTATCAATATGCTGTTATTCAACCTTTTGAGCTGAAAATACACACTTCCATTTTTTGAAGGCCTCATTTCATTACTTTCCCATTGTCACTTTTCTGGACTTCCAATCCTCTTTCCAATATCCCAACGAACAGATTTTTACTATTCCAAACAAAACCGGTCTATTTTCTCCTTATTCCCTGATTATTAATGAAATTAACAAGATTTCATTACCTGCGAAGTAACGGAAAATCATATAACAAAACGGATATAGGAATGGAATATAAAATGAGAGATTATTCACTTTTTTATTTTTTAAATTTATAAATTTAAAGTTTTCAATTATGAACAAGAAGTTTCTAAGTGTGATCCTGTTCAGTGCCTTAATGGTTGGTACTGCAGGAACGTTTACGTCTTGTAAGGACTACGATGATGACATCAACAACTTGCAGGAACAAATCGACGGTCAAAATGGTCTGAGTGCCAAGATTACTGCTGTAGAGAGCTCAATCAGCAATTTGCAGTCTGCACAAAGTGGTTTGCAGAGTGAAATCGCTGCTGCAAAAGACGAGGCTTCAAAGGCTGCCCTTGCAGCACAAGAAGCTGCTATTGCTGCAGCAAAGGCTGAATTGGAAAAAGTCAAAGCCGAGTTGCAAGAGGCCGACAAAGCCGGTATAGCAGCAATAGAAGAAAAACTGGCTGAAATTTCAGGTAGAATCCAGACTTTGGAACAGTTCAAAACTACTACTGAAGCAACATTGGAAAAATTGGCAGCAGCAGATGTAGCTTTGCAGAGCAGCATCACTACCTTGAAAGCTGATGTCGCTGCCAATGCAGAACAGATTGGTAAGAACAAAGCTGCCATTGAAGCACAAATTGCCGCTTTGGATGAATATAAAGGAACCAACGATGCTGCCATTGCTGCTTTAAAAGCTGATTTGGAAAAATTGCAAGCTGGCGAGCTGACAGAAGAAATGGCTGCAAAAATTGCAGCACAAGTAACAGAAGTTGTAGGCGCTAAATTAGACTTGATTTCTGCTGCATTCAGTAAAGCTGTTACTCATGTAGAATTGTTGAATTATTCATTCGGCAGCAAAACTGACAATATTATTGAAGGTGAGCCTTCTATAATGGATTTGCGTACTGCTGAAGCTGTAGAAGACCGTGTGTTTGGTAAAGGCAGCTCCGACGAAATAGAGGCAAATTCTTATGAAATCATTAATCAAAAGGAGTTCAAAAAAGGTGAAAGAGCATTCATCAGCGACTCTGTATTGATTCGTGTGTCACCGGCTAATGCCACCTTGACCGAAGGACAGATTTCATTTGTCAATTCTGCACTGGGCAATCTAGATGAACTGGTGACTGTTGAGAAAGTGGAGCAGTTTAAAGGCACAGTAACCACCAGAGGTGTATCTTCTAATGGTCTGTGGAAAGTCGTATTCAAGTTGAACAAGGATAACTATACAGAAGAGAATTTGCTGAAAGCTGCAAAGTTTGACTATAAGAGCGGCAACGCTGAAGACGAACCGGTGAAGAAACTGAAGGATATTCTCTACGCAGTAGCAGTAACAGACAAACCGGGCGACGTGGAACGTAGTGTGACAACCGGTTATGAATTGACACTGGGTTCTGTATATACACCGCAGTATGAACTGAATTTCAAGGTCAACGACAAGGATGTGAATGATCTGCGTAACCGTTTCCAGTATGCTGAAGATGGAACTTTAACTGCTGATGCAAGCAAAAAGCTGTTCTATGACTATAAATGGAATGTTGATAGAAACGGAAACCGTATAGAGGAAAACGGCTCTTATGTATCTATTGATGCTACTACTAAATATGGCATATGGAGAGACCAAGACCTTTGGAGGGGTGGCGATAACCGTGACAAAGAAGGTTCTAGCAAATCTTTCTTCTCTACAAAAGTGGGTGAAAAGTTTACCGTAGAATTGAGTTATAGTGATGAGGATATCAGTGGTATCTATGGTTTCTATGTAGTGCTCGACGCGCAACGTGCCGTAGAAAGTGCTCCGTCTGAAATCACGGCATGGAACTCTTATGAGGCAGATATCGAAGGACTGAATACAATTACGACAAACCGTAAGATTGAAATGTCTATCAATGCAGAGAAGGCTGATGGTGACATTATCGGTTTCCGCGTATATGCAGTAAATAATAACGGTTCTTTGGTTGACCCGGACGGTAAGGCATTCTATGTAGCAGTAGGCGACATCGATGCTATGACTACTACGTTGAAGGCTGATTACGTACCGGTATGGAATGCTCCTGATGATGATTACGAACGTGATGTTGAGATTGATTTGGACGAAGAACTTCTGAAACTGTTTGAAGATAAATATAATGAATATGAGGAAGGTAATTTGATATTTGACATAGAGAATAATCCGAATGACAATGAAAATTTCGTCAAAAACTTCGACAGACAGGAAGGCAAGTTAGTTATTTCATTGAAGGGTAATTTGAATAAGTTCAAGGATAATGGTACTTATAAGATGTATTTCAACTTTACCGATAGTAAGAAGAATGTAATAGTTAAGAAAGTTGCCATTGAAATAACCAAGAAGATGCCAGAATTCCCTGCTGCATTCTCTGCTAAGGCCAACCAACTTGACAAAGAAGGCGCAAAGGTTGTTGAAGTAACAGAAGTTAACTGGAATACTACTATCCATAATCTGGGTACAGCATTCAATGGCGTTTCTGATCCTACCAACGCAATCATCGACTTCAACTATACATTCACTTGCGCAGAAAAGCAGATTGTATTCTACTCTGATAAGGCAAGTGTTGCTAGATATGGATTCTATCTCGATGTAAACAATGACAAGGATAAAGCAGCAGCTCTGTTTGCAGATAAACCAGAAGGAAAGATGTACGATGTAACCGTATCCTATAAGTACAGCAATGTTTCATCAGAAACGGCAGACTACTCTTACACTGTAAAAGCCCCGGCTGCCCAGAACTTCAAACTGAGACTTGTATGTG
The DNA here is from genome assembly GCF_013874375.1 of Bacteroides sp. CACC 737. Lineage (NCBI taxonomy): Bacteria > Pseudomonadati > Bacteroidota > Bacteroidia > Bacteroidales > Bacteroidaceae > Bacteroides > Bacteroides sp. CACC 737. Next base: position 24,286 of record NZ_CP059409.1, on the reverse strand, counting down.
GTGAAGGTTTCACTTCTGAATGGAAGAACTTTGATGACAAGAAGAATCCAATTAAGGAATCCTTAACCTATAACGTTTCTGAAACAAGAATTGCTCTTGCTAATATTCTGAACTTCAAGAAAGGTGATATAGATTACACGCCTACTTTTGTTGCTGCAAATATCAAAGAATGCCACTTGGCTTCTAACAATGTGGATGACGAATACTTTACTGTAACATTTGATGCGGTTACTCAAGAATTTGTATTTGTTTCAAGATTGGGACAAAATCCACCGACTTCTGATGTTATTGCAACCTTGAAGTTCACAATGGTAGACTTCTTCGGACACGAAAATCCTGAGGAATATCCATACTTCGTTATTAAGAAATAATTTTTTCATTCTTAGTAATTGATGAAAGAGAAGCCTAACTGAAAAAATAAGCTTCCGTACTTTATGAGGGTAGGAGAAAACAAAATTGTTTTCTCCTACTTTTTTCTCCCTACTTTGCTTCCACACTTCCACCCACCTCCTGCATCCCCCTGTCCATCGGCATTTACCCCGCTGTGGAAGTAACTCCCAAAAGAGGTTGTGTCAAAATGCTGACACAGCCTTTTTTTATGCGCAAAGCCCAGACTTTCTCAAGCCCGGGCTTTGTTATTACCCAAAGTTTTCGTATCTTTAGGCATAAAGTTTTTCGTTATGGCAAAGTTACATTTTCGTCCTTACATTCCCAACCAAACCGTTCTTTTTCCACAAAGAATTGATGAAAACATAGCTGCGAACGACCCGGTCCGCATCGTGAATGCTGTTATTGACAACCTCAATCTTGAGAGTTTCAAGAAGCTTTATAAGGAAACGGGCCGTTGTCCTTATCATCCTAAAATGATGCTTAAGGTGATAATCTACGCCTACATGAATAATATCTATTCTTGCCGTAAAATAGAGAAGCACCTCCTTCGTGACATTCATTATATTTGGCTTGCCGGTAATGAGCATCCGGATTTTATCACGATCAACCGTTTTCGTAACCGTGTAAAGGAGGAAATAAATAATGTATTTACCCAGTTGATTTTTGTCCTTGCCGATAAAGGTTTCATCAGCCTTGATGTGGAGTATATTGACGGCACCAAGATTGAATCCAAAGCCAACAAATATACTTTTGTCTGGCGCAAGACAGTCGAACGGAACCGTACGAGACTAATGGATAAAATCCGTATTCTCTTGGAGCAGGTGGATGAAACCATTGCACAGGAGAACTCTATAAAAGACACATCCGTGGAGTTTACTTCCTGCAGGCTCTCTGACATAGTGGATGAACTTAAAGAAGCCCTGGAACGCCAGCCTGCAACAAAGGATAAGGAAGAAAAGAAAGCCCTGCGCAAAAAGAAGAAGCAGGTCAGGGAACTTGAAGGGTATCGTGACAAGCTGATAGAATATGACAATCACCTTGATACCCTTGGAGAACGTAACTCCTATTCCAAGACCGATCCTGGTGCCACATTCATGCGCATGAAAGAAGATGCCATGAAGAACGGGCAGACCAAACCCGGATATAATCTGCAAATAGGTACTGAAAACCAATTTATCACAGACTTCCGTCTGTTTCCCAACCCTACCGATACACTGACCCTCATACCTTTTTTCCACTCTTTCCAGTACCGCTATAACCGTTTACCGAATATCTGCGTGGCAGACTCCGGTTACGGTTCGGAAGAAAATTACCGGTTCATGCAGGAGAATGGGATAGAAGCCTTCATCAAGTACAATTACTTCCATAAAGAACAGCGTCCCCGTTATACTCCCAACCCGTTCCATGCCGAAAGTCTCCATTACAATGCCCAAGAGGATTATTACGTTTGTCCTATGGGACAGCACATGAACCGTATAGGAACCAAACGTGACAAGACAGCGAGCGGATACATCACCGAAAGTGCCCGGTATAAAGCAAAAAGATGCGAAGGTTGCCCTTTGCGTGGCAGTTGTTTTAAAGCTCGGGGGAACCGTATTATAGAAGTCAACCACCGATTAAATCAATACAAACGGCAGGCACGGGAAAGGTTGCTCTCAGAAGAAGGTATCAAGCATAGAGGCAGGAGGTGTATAGAACCAGAAGCTGTGTTTGGACAAATGAAATACAACATGGCATACAGAAGATTCCGGCATGTGGGAGAAGACAAGGTTACAATGGACTTTGCTTTCTTTGCTATAGCCTTTAATATCAAAAAAATGTGCGCTAAACTGATAAAAGAAGGAAAGGGGCTCATTACAGTTGCCAAATATTTGTTTATGGGACTATTTATAACCCGATATAATTGGAATATAGCAACTTGCTGCCAAATGCATGAGGAAAAAGTAGCATAGCCAAAAGAAAATATAGCAGAACTTAAAATATAAAAGAGGTTGTGCCAACGTTTTGACACAACCTCCTATTCAAGACGCCATAGTTTTACCATAACTAACTCATTCTTATTTTAATACATCGAACAAAGTTTATAAAACACTTGCACCAGTTTCCCCATACTTCTACACCCATCCTACCCATAAAATCTGCAATACCCATATCCCCCCTTATCTTCATCCCAAATCCACAACAGCCTCCTCCCCCTCCTCAGCATAAAAAATGCCCCCGTTCATTTCATTCTCCCTCCACTTTCCACTATCTTTGTCCCCACGATGAAAAAGTTTGCCGACGTCATATTGCCTTTGCCTTTGCACAGCTGCTTCACCTATTCCCTGCCCGACGAGTGGGCGGATGAAGTGCAGATTGGTTGCCGGGTGGTAGTACCATTCGGACGGAAGAAATACTATACAGCCATCGTGCGCAACGTGCACTATTGTGCCCCCACCGAATACGAAGTAAAGGAAGTGTCCGCTTTGCTGGATGCCCGCCCGATACTGCTTCCGCGGCAGTTCAAGTTCTGGGAATGGCTCTCCGATTACTATCTCTGCACGCAAGGAGACGTCTACAAAGCTGCCTTACCCTCTGGCTTGAAGCTGGAAAGCGAAACAATCGTAGAGTACAACCCCGATTTCGAATCCGATGTCCGCCTGCCGGAGAAGGAACAGAAGATACTGGATATGCTCTCTGCCGACCCGGAGCAATGCGTGACGAAACTGGAGAAGGAGACCGGCATCAAGAACATACTTTCTGTCATCAAGTCACTGCTCGACAAAGAGGCCATCTTCGTAAAGGAAGAATTGCGCCGTACCTATAAGCCTAAGACCGAAACCCGTGTACGCCTCACCGCCGCCGCCCGCAACGAACACCGCCTGCACATCTTCTTCGACGAGTTGCAGCGCCGTGCCCCCAAGCAACTGGACCTGCTGATGAAATATCTGGAACTCTCCGGCTACCTCAGCGGACGAGATATAAAAGAAGTCTCCAAAGCCGAACTGCTGCAACGCACCTATGCCACCCCTGCCGTATTCAACGGTCTTGTGGACCGTGGTGTATTCGAAGTCTACCAGCAGGAAATAGGTCGCATAGACAAAGCACTCCTCAAAGAAGTCATCCCCGTCAACCCGCTGAACGAGCACCAGCAACGCGCTTATCACTCCATCTTAGAGAATTTTCAAAGCAAGAACGTCTGCCTGCTACATGGCGTCACGGCAAGCGGCAAGACCGAAGTCTACATTCACCTGATAGAAGAAACCATCCGGCAAGGAAAGCAGGTGCTCTATCTCCTGCCCGAAATAGCTCTCACTGCACAAATCACAGAGCGCCTGCAACGCGTATTCGGCTCCCGACTGGGCATCTATCACTCCAAGTTCCCCGATGCCGAACGGGTGGAAATCTGGCAGAAGCAGCTGTCGGAAGCAGACTATGATATTATTCTCGGCGTCCGCTCCTCCGTTTTCCTTCCTTTCCGCAACCTCGGTCTTGTGATTGTGGACGAGGAGCACGAAAACACTTACAAGCAGCAAGACCCCGCCCCCCGCTATCATGCCCGCAATGCAGCCATTGTACTCGCCTCCATGTACGGCGCCAAAACTCTGTTGGGTACGGCAACCCCTTCTGTAGAGACTTGGCACAATGCCACATCCGGCAAGTATGGCCTTGTGGAACTGAAAGAACGCTATAAAGAGATACAACTGCCGGAGATTATCCCCGTAGACATCAAGGAGCTGCACCGCAAGAAGAAGATGAACGGTCCGTTCTCCCCACTGCTCCTACAATATATCCGCGAGGCGCTGGAACAAAAAGAGCAAGTCATCCTCTTTCAGAACCGCCGCGGCTTCGCCCCCATGATAGAGTGCAACACCTGCGGCTGGGTACCCAAGTGCAAGAACTGCGACGTCAGCCTCACCTACCATAAGGGGCTGAACCAACTGACCTGCCACTACTGTGGCTACACCTACCAACTGCCCCGCATCTGCCCCGCCTGCGAGGGCACTGACCTGCGCAACCGCGGCTTCGGCACGGAAAAAATAGAAGATGACATCAAAGCCCTCTTCCCCGACGCCCGCGTAGCCCGTATGGACTTGGACACCACCCGCACCCGTACCGCCTACGAGCGCATCATCTCCGATTTCCAGCAAGGCAAGACGGACATCCTGATAGGCACGCAAATGGTGTCCAAGGGTCTGGACTTCGACCACGTCAGCATTGTGGGCATACTCAATGCCGACACCATGCTGAACTATCCCGACTTCCGCGCCTACGAGCGCGCCTTCCAGCTGATGGCGCAGGTTGCCGGACGCGCCGGACGGAAGAACAAGCGCGGCAGGGTGGTGCTACAAACCAAAAGCATCGACCATCCCATCATCCCGCAAGTCATTGCCAACGACTACGAAGCCATGGTAGGCGGGCAGCTTGCCGAACGCCAGATGTTCCACTACCCGCCCTACTACCGCCTGGTGTATGTCTACCTGAAGAACCGGAACGAGACCCTGCTCGACCTCATGGCACAGACTATGGCCGCCAAGCTCCGCACCGTCTTTGGCAACCGTGTGCTGGGACCGGACAAGCCGCCCGTAGCACGCGTACAGACCCTGTTCATCCGAAAGATTGTCTTGAAGATAGAAACCAATGCCCCGATGGCCCGTGCCCGCGAACTGCTCGTCCAGGTGCAAAAGGAGATGGTGGCGGAAGACCGCTTCAAGTCGCTGATAGTGTATTATGATGTAGACCCGATGTAAATAACTCGTAACTAAAGAAATATGAAGAAGATACTTTTCGTTTGCCTCGGCAACATTTGCCGTTCCTCCTCGGCAGAGGGAGTCATGAAGCATCTGGTAGAAGAAGCCGGACGTGCGGATGAGTTTTTAATCGATTCTGCAGGCATTCTGTCCTATCACCAGGGCGAACTGCCGGACAGCCGGATGCGTGCCCATGCCGCCCGCCGTGGATACAATCTGACGCATCTTTCGCGACCCGTACGTACCGAGGATTTTTACAACTTCGACCTGATTATCGGTATGGACGACCGCAACATCGACGACCTGAAAGATCGTGCCCCTTCAACCGCCGAATGGAGCAAGATACACCGCATGACGGAATACTGTACAAAGTTTACCCATGCCGACCATGTACCGGACCCCTATTACGGCGGTTCCGAAGGTTTTGAGTATGTGCTGGACATTCTGGAAGATGCTTGTGCGGGGTTACTGCAGAGCATTTAATCCAGCGGCATTACATGGTACAGCGTCCCCTGCCGTGACTTCTTGTTCGGTATTTCAAGCTTCTTGAGCGTCCGCCCGAATACGGCCACCTTATTGATAGCCAGACGGTCACGCGTCTTTGTCTGCAAGGCGGAAAGAATCTGCATGGGCATCATCCATTGCCCCTCCTCATCCTCTTCTGCCGCGCGGAAATGGCTGTGGAAGAGTTGTTCCAGTGGGGTGAGCTGTTCAAATTCCCGGTTCGTCCGCTTCAAGATGGCTTCATCGGCATCATCCAGCCAGTAGCGCTCACCTTTGGCTACGGCATTCAGAGCCTGCGCATAGAGCTGGCGGTAGTTGATGCTGACATTCGTATCGATGGGACCGGTGACCTCAATGCAGATGAAACGGCGGCTGCCACTGGGGTCGGACAACAAGTCCTTCTGATTGCTGGTGCCTATGAAGGAGGCATACCGCCGCATCTCACGGATGGTGCTGCCGTAGGGTTTGCGCAGGTTGGCAGCCGGTTTCTGCAGCAGATGCTTCAGGAAGCCCTGCTGGTTGATGTTGATTTGATCGAACTCGTCAATGTTGACGAGCAGAAAGCGTCCCAGACTGCGTTCTGCTTCCTGCCTGCTCTTGAAGTCGATGCTGTCCGTATAGCCGAAACGCAGCTCCGGTGGCAGCAAAATGCGGCAAAAGGTGGATTTCCGGAACCCTTGAGAACCGACAAGCAGAGGAGAAGTATTGTTTCCGTGTTGCCGGTCCATTCCACGCCAGTGTGCCACCATGCCCAGGAACCAGCGGTAGAACAGCTCCCGCCAATGAGGATTGTGGCACGGGACGAGGTCGGCCAATGCCCGGATGCGGTCTTTCCCATCCCAGCGGCCGGTGTCGTAAAGGTATTCTTCGACGGGATTATAGAGTGGCACGTAGTCTGAAGTAAGGAAACGGTTGATGTCGCGGTCCCATACGCGGATACCCTCCTTCAGGGCATTCATGGAGACCGTACTGCGGGCACGCTGGTCAGCAGGCTTGAAATAGAAATGGACGGAGTCGCGCTGACGGTATTCCAAATCATCCAGAACGGTGTTGTAGCGAAACTCATACCGGCGGTCCATAAACTCTTCCAGCCGGAAAACGCTCTCCTGCTCTTGCGTCAGACTGCTCTTTTTCCCGAAGCCTTTAAGCTCTTGATATAGGTTATGAATCGTTTGACGAACAATGAATTCATCCGCTTCCCGGTAATAGTGCATCAATGTCTGGCGGACTACTTCCTCTTCGGGGATGCCTGCCTTGAAACAATGTTCGGCCAGAGGCACCAGCAGTATCCGTAAATCCCCCTCCCGTTTCCAGCCGTCCAATTCGCGAAATGCACGGTCAAGGGCCGATTCGAAGAGTATGGCGAAGGTGTCCGAGGCTTTACTGTCCGGATGCAGCCGCAACAGCGGGTTCTTTTCTGCGAGTTTTCGTTGCCGGAAGTTCTCTTCCTCAGGCATGCCGAGGGGTTGTTCCAAGCAGAAAGGCACAGCGGCAGGATTGTAGTAAGGATATCCATCCAGAGTCATGCGGCAACTCTGTGTAAGGGAAGGTTCTTTCAATGTAATGGCAAACGGCAGTAAGGGCTGGTAGCACTTCACCGCCATACGGTAGGCGTGGGCATGAAACAAGGCGGCATCGCTCTCCCGCTTCGGCGTTGTGCCGTCGGGCAGGACAAACAATACCCATATCTTGGCACTCCGTCCGCTGGAACCGCAGAAAGCGGCAAAGGTCTGTGGCAGCAGGGCGGCTTGTCGCTTTACATATTCCGCTTCGGCAATGCCCGACAGACGGTTTACTTCCAGTTGTACGAGTCCGTTATAGTTCTTCATCTGCCGTTCTCCCTCTTGCGTACGGCTATATTCCACGGCAGGGTAGATGCGTGGCAGTTTGTCTATATGTTCGTATTGGGCGCAAGTACCCTCCAGTTGAGGAAGGATGGCCCGGAGGGTCGATACATGTCCGGCTTTGGTTTCGGTTTTCAGTTTTTTAATCAGTGCATCCGCTTCCAGGGTGCTGAGGGCTTCCTTTCCGCTCTCTTTTTCTGCTCTAATCAAGGTAATTTTCATTCTGTTTGTCAGCTTGTTTAAGTAAATATAATTCTCGTAAAGATACGATATCAGAAGGCGGAAAACAAGTATTCAGTAGAATAATTATTAAATAAATCCCTGCTTCCACAAACTATACAGCGTGGTATCGGAAACCTTTGGATTTCTTTTTTAAAACATAGGCATTCCTTTGTTTTTCTCCCTTTGTTTGTCTACTTTTGTATAGGGAATAGATGACGCCTAACGACCATGAACAGCTCTGCTTACGGCCATGAAGCAATCGCTTGACGACCGTAAGCAGAGCTGTTCATGGTCGTTAGGCGTTTCTATCCCCAAAGCTTTTACGGATGAAGTACGTAACCCGCACCTATTCCGCATAGGGCGCGAACGTATTGTACAACAACTTAAAAGACATTGAACTATGGCAATTTTATTCGATTGGTATGAGCTCCCGGAACCTAAAGACAAACAGCGGGAAGAAAAGATACTTCATCCGCGCATCCGCTTGAACGGCTCTACCAGTACTGCCGAACTGAGACGTCGGATTCAGGAACGCTGTTCGTTGACGAAGACTGATGTTTCGGCGGTGCTGGATGCCTTGTCGCACGTCATGGGGGAAGACCTTGCCGAGGGGCGGCAGGTGCATCTGGACGGTATCGGTTACTTTCATCCCGTACTGACTAGCACGGAGCCGGTGACCGCTGCGACCAAACGTAAAACCACCAAGATTAAGCTGAAGGGCATCAAGTTTCGTGCCGACCAGGTACTGAAGAATGAGATAGGCGCTATCAAAGCTAAACCACTGGGGCTGAATGAGCATTCCCAAAAACTGAGTGACAAGGAGATTGACAGGCGGCTGACGAGCTACTTCTCTACGCATCAGTTCCTTACGCGCAGTGATTTTCAGAGCCTCTGCGGAATGATGCGCTCTACGGCACAGCTTCATATTCGCCTGCTTCGCAGCGAAGGCAAACTCGAGAATGCAGGAAAACTCAACCAACCGATTTATGTACCTTGCACGGGGTATTATGGTAGAGACGAGTAGGTTACGGTAAAACTATAGCGTTTTGAGTAGGTGGAAGCAGATTTTGCTTCCACCTTTTTTGGTTGCTTCCACAGCAGCTCAAATGCCGATGGATAGGGGGATGCAGGAGGTGGGTGGAAGTGTGGAAGCAAAGTGATGGAAAATAAATTTCTGGAGAAAAAAAGAGGGTATTCCGTTTTATCGGAATACCCTCAAGTCTATCTATGTACTATATATCTTACTTCTTCAAAGTAATTGTTACAGTAGTGGTTGTGGTAGCACCCCACTTATCAAGTACAACGAGAGAAACCTTACATGGAACATCGTTCTGCAATGCAGTTTCTGCGCTCTTCTTCACTACTGAGAAGTAAGAGTAAGCGTCAGTCTCAGTCGGAGCAAACTGATTTCCACCATGGTCTTCAATAGCCAGATATTCTTTGGCATTGTCATCAGCCAAAACAACTCTCACGCTTTGGATTCTACTATCCATAGGCTCAGTTGTATCCTCTACATAATTAGCACCTGATTTCTTATACATCTGAGTCAAGTTATAAGCCTCTCCGTAAACATCCTTAGCAGTGATGTTCTTCAAGCTAACCTTGATAGGACTAACACCATTGCCAGAAGCATTTGCAGCTGCAGTAGCTTCCAAGGCACCTTCCTTGATTTCAGACTTAACTGTCAAGTTGAATTTATCTACAATCTTAGCGATGTGAACGTTGCCGAATACAGTATAAGCAGCCTGGATTTCACGAGTTGAGTAAACGTTGTCTCTGTTGTCTGCATCCGCAGCATTGTCGTATACCTCAACGCTGATATCACCAGCAACACCGGTTGTTGTAATCCATGGTGTACAAGTGTGTCCATCAATTTCGTGAAGCGTTTCAGTAAACGCTACATTGGTCTTTTCAGCACCCATGTCTTTGTACAGCTTGAACAAGTTATAAGTAACATCTGTACCATCTGCTGAACCGTAAGCTACAGCGTTGTCACCAACGAAGTAAGCAGACAGTCTGCTGAACGGAGTTACAGCTGACTCAGCCGGAGACTTGATAGTAACCTTAACAGGAATTTCAAAGGCGTTTACTGTGGCTCCCTTCTTCTTCAAGCCCAATACAATTTGATAGCTTTCTTCTGCTGGGAATGCTTTAGTGTAATCGAAACTGAACTTGATGTACAACGGGGTCTGAATCTTAGAGCCAGCCGCTGAAACATATTGACCTGCACTGTTTTTAACATAAAGAGTGCTTGCATCAATTGTTGTAATCCAGCTTTCATCGAATGCAGTTCCATCCTTACCATATTTCACACCGTTTACTGTGATTGTCTTTTCAGTAAGAGCCTTGCCGTCTGCCCAAGTAATGCTTCCAACCTTTACAACAGAAGGCAGGTCAGTGTCAGTTGAACCAGCCAAAGCTGCTTGAATATCACCCAATGGCAAGAAGAAATCAGCATTAGTTTTATTTACTGTCCATTCTACATCACCTAAAGTTGTTGAAGGAGCAACATATTTAAAGGTTACTGTAATAGTCTTGGCAGTTGCAGCTTCTGCAACAGTTCCATTTACTAACAGATAATTTACTTTAATATTAAGACTACCAGCCTTTTCAGCCTTAATCGTATTTCCAGATATAGTTGCACCAAGATTTGCTGCAGCAGTCTTATCGGCAATTTCAAAATAGTAATCAACGATATAAGGAGTCAAATCGGCAACAGCAGTACCATCAACAGTAGCAACAGCAGTATTTTTGAAGCATCCGATTAAATCAAGTTCCTTATTGATGTCAACAGAAAGAGCTTTCAGGCTAGTTACAGAAATTGCACCAACAGCCTTTTCTGTCACTTTTACATCATATGTGGAAGCGACCAAACCATCGGCAGTTTCAGTCGTTAAAGCATAAGTTCCTGCAGATTTACCACAATTTGCTGTAGAAAGATACTCTACAGTCATATCGAATACACCCTTGTTCACTGAAGCTGCACGAGTCAATGCATCTTCAGTCATGTTAGCTACCGGATTAGTCACCTTGAAAGGCATATTACCTTTTGAATCGGACAAAACATAAGCATATTTAGTGGCATCGGCATCCTGAGGATTTACAATAGCACTTAATGTACTAGTCTGTGAAAGCAAAATAGCGTCTTTCTTATATGTTACATTATTAAATTTCACATCAGCACCCAATGCCTTACCATAGCTCATTGTAACATTAGCAGCTTCAATCTTACCGTCATTAATAGAAACCGCTTTCAAGCTTGTAATAGATGCGGCTTTGGGTAATTTGATGACAGCAGGTTCGCCTTCACCATTTTCACTTGTTGCAACGTGCAGTTCCCAATAGCTGGTCTTATCTACGACATAAGTACTTGCTCCCATGGCAGAAATGCCAGTATCAGTGCCGACATAGTCATTCTTTTCAGCATCCCATTCGTAAGTCACCCAATTACCGGTTTCCTTACTGATAGAAGGAGCTTTAGCATTGATGCCGTTTACTCCATTCTTACCTTCAGAGCAAATACCGGTATCTTCGTTGTTGATGATGAAATTTTTAGTAACTGGATCGATGGTGATTGTAGCAGCATCACCCTTATCCCCTTTATCGCCTTTAATGGTTCCAATGGTGCTAGTAGTATTATCACTCCAAGTGATTGTAATACCATCACCATTTTTCACAACGTTGGTAACAAACTTACCATCGCCCACTTTTGCCTGTAAGTCGCTGATTGAAGCCTTGATACCAGTCAACTCATTGTTGATCTGATCAATGTCATCATCATAGTCCTTACAAGACGTGAAAGTTCCTGCAGTACCAACCATTAAGGCACTGAACAGGATCACACTTAGAAACTTCTTGTTCATAATTGAAAACTTTAAATTTATAAATTTAAAAAATAAAAAAGTGAATAATCTCTCATTTTATATTCCATTCCTATATCCGTTTTGTTATATGATTTTCCGTTACTTCGCAGGTAATGAAATCTTGTTAATTTCATTAATAATCAGGGAATAAGGAGGGAATAGGCTGATTTTGTTCAGAATAGTAAAAATCAGTCCGTTAGGATATTGGAAAGATAATATATAGTCTTAATCCCCAACATCATAGAAAAGCTACAATAGAAATTATGAAGTGAAAAAGTGCCTAATTTTCAATCAAAGCTTCTATCTTTCAGTTTATTGCTTACGTTGGGAATTTTTTTGTAAAGTCGATATCAATCCGTTCCTCAAAACTTTGTTTGAAGATTATAAAAAAGAAACAACAAGTTTGCTCTACTTCCTCAAAAGAAGTAATCTCTTTTATACTGGATATCCTTCGTTTTTTACAAAAGAAATTACCTTCTGATTGGCTTCGTCAATCTTTCTGTTGCTGAAAGGCTTCAGATAGGTTTCCGTCACTGTGATGGAGGAGTGCCCCATGGCTTCTGATATGATTCCGGGATGTATCTCGCAGTGGTAAGCCATGGTGGCCCAAGTATGTCTCGCGGCATAACTACTGAGTGCCGACTGCATTCCCAGACACTGCCTGAGCACTGCCAAACGTTGGTTGAATGCCCTGAGTGCCGACTGGTATTCCCGGTATGCCGCTTCTGTGCCTTCCTCACTTTGTAATATGGGGAATAAATAAGGAGAGTCCTTGTCCTTGTTTGCTATTATTCTCACCATCTGCATGGCTTCGGGTGTGAGTGACACGGTTAGTGCCCGTCCCGTCTTCCTGCGCCTATAAGACAAGGTGTTTCCTTGTAAGTCCCTTTTGTGCAGATACGCTAGGTCTACAAAAGGAATCCCTCTTAGCATAAACATCAATACAAAGAAAATTTTTGTTTTCTGTCGGGTGTTGGGAGAATTACCGGCCTGCAGGTTCATCTCTGTCTCTCGCACCAAAGAGCCTATGTCGGAAGCTTCGAGCGCTTTCTTCCTATCTGTCCGTGTACCGGTATATACATGTTCAAACAGTCTGGGTACATATCGCACCAGCTTTCTGTCCACTGTCCGGTTGTAAACCGAGCGTATTGCTTTAATATAGGTGGATACCGTATTCCAACTACAATTCCTCTGCCTGAGGAAGTTTTCGAATCTCTTCAGTACGGTCGGGCTCAGCTTGCGCATGGGCACCGGTTGCCATTTGGCGAATACCGAGAATACATTCACCGTTGACTGGTAGATGTGTGCTGTTCCCCACCTGCCGCTTTCCCGGAGTTCCCCAATGACTGAGGAGAACATCTCTTGTAAGGTAATTTCATTTCTGTTCATTTTCAAATTATTTATAAAAAGGTTTATCCTGCAATTATAAATAAATTGAGAGCAAGTGCAAAGGCATCATTCTGAAATCTGCGAAACGGGAATGATGCCGTATCCGGCAGCTTATTTGTTGGCTAACGTCTGTTTAGTGGCTGATATACGTATCCTGGAAGAACCGTTTGTTGTCGTTCAGGCTGCAAGTGGCATCCACTCCGGCTTGTTGCAGGCGTTCGGTAATCTCATTCAGCTTTTTCCTCGAAACCCTTCCGATATAAAACAGACGATAGCGGTAATCGTTGTCCAGCAATTCCATGACGTGCGTGAAATTCTGTTCGCGGGCAAAGTCGAAGTTTACTTTTCTTAGGTTTTGGTACGGATAGCGGATGTTCCTGCCTACGCTGTGTATGATGAGGCCGTCATTGTCCAGCGTCAGGTAACAGAAGCGGGTCATCAGCATGCTGATGAAAAAAAGACTTAATGCAAACGAAATGGTAGCCGGAATGAAGCCCCACCATACGTTGCCACTGACGGAATAATATCCCAAGATAAGGGACACTAGGAATAAGACAAAGAACCAGAACATATAGAGTGACGGGCGCTGGTATGTTTCTGTGGGAATCTTTGCGGCTGTCCGTTCCCTCGGTGCGTAGTTGTCGAAGGGGATTTCTTGGGAGACCAGGTAGCGGATGACCGAGGAAGGGTGACGGAAAGGAGGCAGATAGATTGCTTTTTCTTTCCCTTCCTTTAGATGTAAAGTCAGTATGCCCGGACCGTATTTGTCTTTTGCAGCCAGGTTGCTTTTGCGGGGAACCTGGTGGTAACGCTTCATGAAACTGAAACTCTTGATTTGGTGCAGTCCGATGTGCTGGCTTTGCAGCAGTTGTTCGGCTCTTTTCTGTTCTTTACTGGTCACTTCCATAGTTCTTATTTTTTAAGTTCGGGATAACTGATGCGGGTATGGTATATAGTCTTCAGCTTCTCCTTGAATACGTTCTTCACGGTGGCGATATCCTTGAAGGTGATGGGGCATTCCTTGAAATAGCCTTCTGCCACTTGCGAATCGATAATCTTGTCTACCAGGTTGCTGATGCTCTCTTCCGTATATTCGGGCAGACTGCGTGAAGCGGCTTCCACCGAATCGGCCATCATCAGGATAGCCTGCTCTTTGGTGAACGGGTTGGGACCGGGGTAAGTGAATGCCTCCTCGTTGGGGGCTTCACCGGGGTGTTCGTTTTTCCAGGAGATATAGAAATACTTCGTTTTTCCACGACCATGGTGAGTGGTGATGAAATCCTTGATTACTTTGGGGAGATTGTTCTTCTCGGCCAGCTTCAGCCCGTCCGTCACATGGCTGATGACGACTTGGGCACTTTGCTCATAGCCCAGATTCTTGTGCGGATTGACTCCGCCCGACTGATTCTCGGTGAAGAACACCGGATTCTCCATCTTGCCGATGTCATGATACAGCGCTCCGGTACGTACCAGCTGGCTTTTGGCTCCGATGCGGTTGGCCGCTTCTGCCGCAAGGTTGGCAACCTGCATGGAATGCTGGAAGGTGCCGGGAACTGTCTCGGACATGCGGCGCAGCAGGCTGTTATTGATGTTGGACAATTCGACCAGGGTGACATTGGAGGTAAAGCCGAACGTCTTTTCCACCAGGAAGAGCAGGGGATAGGTGAACAGCAGCAACACTCCGTTGATGACGAAATAGGTGTACATGCTTCCGTTGATTTTTGTCAAGTCGTTTTCTGTAATCAGCTCAAAAGCAAAGTAGACGGCAGCGTAGGTCAATATGACGAGGAAGGCTGTTCGGAACAGTTGCGACCGTTGTGAAAGCTCCCTCAGACTGAAGATGGCAACCAGTCCCGCCGAGAGTTGCAGAAGAATGAATTCATGCGGATAGCGCAGGCAGATGGAGCATATCAGTATGGTGGTGACTTGTGCGATGAAGGCCGTGCGTGAGTCGAGGAACACCCGGATGATGACCGGCAGCATGGCATACGGGATGATATAGACATTGAATATGTTGTTGGCAACCATGATGGCCGTCACCACGCAATAGAACATGATGAGGGCGAAGAGCAGGGAGAGGCTGCCCTTGCGCTTGTAGTAATCTTTACGGAACAAGTCGAGGTAGAGCATGAAACACAGCATGAAGATACTGGCAAACAGTACCTGCCCCGCCAGCATCAACCGTTTTTGCCCGATGGACTCACTGCGTTTGATGGATTCTTTCCGTAGACTTTCAAGGATGTTGTATGTCTCCTGGCTGACAATCTCGCCGCGGTCGATGATTTTCTGTCCGCTCAGTACGATGCCGTTGGCCCATGAATAGTTGTCGAGCATCTCCTTCTTGGCGGTCTCTGTCCGCTGCTCGTCATAGGTTAGATTAGGAAACAGATATTCGTTCAGCGAGCATTGCCGTAGAATGTCCGGGCGGTAGTGGGCGGTATCGGCCGTGAGTATATAGTTATAGGCATCCTTCACCGAATATACCTTGTTGATGTCCTGCTGGTTGGCCAGTTTGTCGTTAATGACCATGATGGCGGTTGTGCTGTCCTTATGCAGTTGGTTCAACTCTTCGGTGGAAACGATGCCGGCGCGATATACTTCAGAGAGTTTCCTTTCCAGAAAGCGGACGTAGTCGGTGGAGGGAAGCAGGCCGCGCAGGTGGGTCTGATAGTCTGCCTTCAACTTGGCGAGCACACTTTTCTCAATGCTTTTGTCCAGCTGGAAATACGGCTGGAAGGCGGCGAGGATACTGTCCTGCTCGCGTTTCACCACTTCGTCGGCCTTATAGATGGGGAAGTCGAAGGTGGCCATGAGCTGTCCGTACTTCCAGGGCTTGTCAATGTCGAACTGGTAGTTGAATTTACCGTCACGTGGCAGAAAATAGACAATAATCCCCACAGTGCCGATGAATATCAGTGCTCTGTATAGCAAATCTCTGAGTGAGAACTCTTTTTGGGTATTGAAATAACTCATATCGGCTGAAATTTTTGCGAAAAGTACAAAAAAAAACATTAGTGTGGAAAAAAAGGTTTAATTTTGCCGTCTAAAATATTCATAAGTAAGGTAGATTATGACAGAAAGAAAGGTCAGAGTCCGTTTTGCCCCGAGTCCTACGGGGGCGTTGCACATCGGCGGTGTGCGTACAGCTTTATACAATTATCTCTTTGCGCGTCAGCATGGAGGAGATTTGATATTTCGTATTGAAGATACTGATTCCAACCGGTTTGTACCGGGTGCGGAAGAATATATCCTGGAGTCTTTCAAGTGGTTGGGCATCCCGTTTGACGAGGGCGTGAGTTTCGGTGGAGACCATGGCCCGTACCGTCAGTCGGAACGTCGGGAAATATACAAGAAGTATGTTCAGATTCTGCTGGAGGCCGGAAAAGCCTACATCGCTTTCGATACTCCTGAGGAGCTGGAAGTAAAGCGTGCGGAGATTGCGAATTTCCAGTACGATGCTTCTACCCGCATGCAGATGTGCAATTCACTGACCCTTCCTAAAGAAGAGGTAGACGCGCTGATTGCTGCCGGTAAGCAGTACGTGGTGCGTTTCAAGATAGAGCCGAACGAAGATGTGCATGTGAACGACTTGATTCGTGGGGAAGTGGTGATAAACTCTTCCATTCTTGATGACAAGGTTCTTTATAAATCGGCAGATGAACTACCTACTTACCATCTGGCCAATATTGTGGACGACCATTTGATGGAAGTGTCCCATGTGATACGTGGTGAGGAATGGTTGCCTTCCGCACCGTTGCATGTATTGCTCTACCGTGCCTTTGGGTGGGAGGATACCATGCCTGCCTTTGCGCATTTGCCCTTGTTGCTGAAGCCCGAGGGTAACGGCAAATTGAGTAAGCGTGACGGCGACCGTCTGGGCTTCCCGGTTTTCCCGTTGGAGTGGCATGACCCCAAGTCGGGAGATGTCTCTTCAGGTTACCGCGAATCTGGTTATCTGCCCGAAGCGGTCATTAATTTCCTGGCTCTGCTGGGCTGGAATCCGGGCAATGACCAGGAACTGATGTCTATGGATGAATTGGTGAAATTGTTTGATTTGAGCCATTGTAGCAAGTCGGGTGCCAAATTCGACTATAAGAAAGGTATCTGGTTCAACCATGAGTACATCATGATGAAACCGGATGCGGAGATAGCTTGTCTTTTCAGGCCGGTGCTGGAGTCTAACGGCATAGATGCCTCCAACTATAGCGACGAGTTCCTTACGAAAGTGATTTCACTGGTGAAGGGACGCGTCAACTTCGTAAAGGAACTGTGGGACCAGACCCGTTTCTTCTTCGTAGCTCCCACGGAATATGCGGCAAAGGATGTGAAGAAACGTTGGTCGGAAGATACTCCCCGCATCATGGCTGAATTGATGGATGTGCTGCGCGGTATCGGGGATTTCTCCTCCAAGCCTTCCGAAGATATTGTGATTGGCTGGATTACCGAGCGTGGCTATCACATGGGAAATGTGATGAATGCCTTCCGCTTGTCAGTGGTGGGCGAGTGTAAAGGTCCGCACATGTTCGACATTACCGAGCTGATTGGCAAGGAAGAGACGTTGGTCCGTATACAGCGTGCTGTTGATGCTTTAAAGTGAATAAATCTTCTTCATCCTTAATCCATATAGTATGCTATATGACTTGGCAATAGCCATCTACGATATTCTGGTGCATCTGGCTGCTCCATTTAGCCGTAAGCCCCGAAAGATGATGAAGGGACACTGGGTGGTTTATGAACTTCTCCGGCAGCAGTTGGAGAAGGACGTGCGCTATATATGGTTCCATGCCGCTTCTTTGGGGGAGTTCGAGCAGGGACGGCCGTTGATTGAGAAAATTCGTGCCAAATATCCGGATTACGGTATTCTGCTGACTTTCTTCTCGCCGTCGGGCTATGAGGTCCGCAAGAATTATAGGGGGGCAGACGTTGTCTGCTACCTGCCTTTCGACAAGCCTCGAAATGTGAAGAAGTTCCTGGATATCGTGAATCCCTGCATGGCATTCTTCATCAAGTACGAGTTCTGGAAGAACTATCTGGACGAACTGCATAAGCGTCGTATTCCGGTGTACAGCATTTCCTCCATTTTCCGTCGCGGGCAAGTATTTTTCAAGTGGTATGGCGGTACGTACAGACATGTGCTGCGCGACTTCGACCATTTGTTTGTGCAGAATGAACGCTCCAAACGCTATCTGGCGAAGATAGGCATCAGCCGTGTCACGGTGGTGGGGGATACCCGTTTTGACCGTGTGCTGCAGATTTGTGAGGAAGCTAAGCGTCTGCCTTTGGTGGAGCTTTTCAAGAACAATACGATGACTTTTGTGGCAGGAAGCTCTTGGCAGCCGGACGAGGATTTATTTATTGAATACTTCAATCAGCATCCGGAGGTGAAGTTGATTATCGCTCCGCATGTCATCGACGAGAACCATCTGGTAGAGATTATCCGTAAACTGAAACGCCCTTATGTGCGCTATACCCGTGCCAACGAGAAGAATGTCCGTAAGGCCGATTGCCTGATTATTGATTGCTTCGGGCTGCTCTCTTCCATTTACCGCTATGGCGAGATTGCCTATATCGGAGGTGGTTTCGGAGTGGGAATCCACAATACCCTTGAGGCTGCAGTTTATGGCATTCCGGTGATTTTCGGACCGAAGTATCAGAAATTTCAGGAGGCCATCCAGTTGCTGGAGACAAAAGGCGCTTTCTCGGTGAAGGATTATGAGGAGCTGAAAACTTTGCTCGACCGTATGCTGACAGATGAAGTCTTTTTGCGCGAATCAGGCATGAATGCAAGCAATTATGTGACCAGCAATGCCGGTGCGACGGATAAGATAATGAGTATGATAAACTTTTAGAAGAGTAAAGAGTGATAACGATAGGGCGATAAAGGTGATGGAATGGCATCCCTTTATCGCCCTGTTTTTTAGGGGGCCTTGCCTCCCTTTATTTGTACCAGTCGGAATACATCAGATAGTTGTGTGCAATCTTCTGGTTCAGCTCCTTGGCCTGCTTCGGGTCCACTTTCTTGATGAACTTGGCGGGGACTCCTCCCCAAATGCTTCCCGGCTCGATGACCGTATTACTCAATACCAGGGAACCGGCGGCGACAATGGCCCCTTCGCCCACTACTGCGTGGTCAAGGATGGTGGAACCCATCCCTACCAAAGCATAGTCCTTGATGGCAGCTCCGTGGATGGTCACGTTGTGCCCCACGGATACGTGGTCTCCTATCTCTATGGTCGATTTCTCGTACAAGGTATGGAGTACGCTTCCATCCTGGATATTTACTCCGTTTCCTATGCGGATTGAATTTACGTCACCTCGCAGCACGGTGCTGAACCAGATGCTGCAATCCCGTCCCATCTTGACGTCACCAATGATAACCGCATTGTCCGCCAAAAAACAATTCTCCCCGATTTCGGGAGTGAATCCTCTTACTGATTTTATTAATGCCATTTTTTAGTGATTAGTAGTTAGGTTACTGCATGCTTCCTTCAGCCATTCCCGTTCTTCTTCGTTCAGGCTTGGCGAAAGTTTCTCGTATACATGCTGGTGATAGTTGTCCAGCCATGCCGTTTCCTCTGCCGTCAGCATCTCTTTGATGATACCTTTCTTGCAGATGGGGCAGAGGGTAATGGTTTCGAATTTCAGGTAATTTCCGAACATGCCTTCACGGTCCTTCACGGTCAGCATCAGGTTTTCTGTGCGTATTCCATGACTTCCGGCTTTATAGACGCCCGGTTCGTTGGAAGTGACCATTCCTGGCCGGAGGGTTACCGGATTCTCGTTCATACGGATGCTTTGCGGACCTTCGTGCACATTGAGGAAATGACCTACGCCGTGTCCGGTACCATGCAGGAAGTTCATGTGGTGCTGCCATATCGGCATGCGGGCCAGTACATCCAGTTGCGCTCCTCGCGTACCTTCCGGGAAGACAGCCATGGCAAGGTTGATATGTCCTTTCAGTATCAGGGTGTAGTCCGTCTTCTCTTCTTCGGTCAGTTCCCCCAGTGCGATGGTGCGGGTGATGTCGGTAGTGCCGTCCAGGTATTGCGCACCCGAGTCCAGGAGCAGGAATCCCTCGGGTTTCAGTGGCACGTCCGTTTCCGGAGTGGCTTCGTAGTGTACAATGGCTCCATGCTCCTTGTACCCGGCAATGGTGTCGAAGCTTTCCCCCATGTAGAGTGGCTGTGCGGCACGGAATTCGTGTAGTTTCTTGTCTACGCTGATTTCTGTCTCGTTGCCTGCGGGAACGGCCTCCTCCAGCCATTTCAGGAATTTCACCAGTGCCACTCCGTCGCGTTGCATGGCTGCGTGGATGCCGGCTATTTCCCGGTCATTGCGGACTGCTTTCAGCAAGGCTATCGGTGAGCGCTCGTCAAGTACCCGGCAGGAAGGGGGGAGGGCAGAATAAACGGCATAATTCGTCCTTCCCATGTCGAGCATGATGCTGCCGTCCGGTATTTTTGTCACAAAGGATTCGGTGTCCTCATAAGCGTGGATGGTGACGCCGGCTTCTTCCAGATAGGCTGAAAGCTCTTCCGTTACTTTCTCGGGCTGGATGAAAAAGTGTGTTTCTTGTTCGTTGATTATCAGATAGCTCACTACTACGGGGTTGCAATGCACATCGTTGCCGCGTATGTTGAGTGCCCATGCTATCTCGTCCAATGCCGACACCAATAATACGTCTGCTTCGCTTTTCTTCATTTCCCGGCGGATATCAGCCAGTTTGTCCGGGCAGCTTTTCCCGGCGTATTTCACCTCGTGGATAAAGGCGGGTGCTTCGGGCATGGGAGGGCGGTCTGTCCATATCTCATTCATCGGGTCGGCAATGCTCTTTATGGTGATGTCGTTTTTTGCCAAATCCTCTTGCAGGGCTATGGCTTGTGTGGTGGAAAATACCTTTCCGTCTATACCTACAACTGAATTCGCTGTAAGGTTCTCCCGCAGGAAATCGAGGATGCTGGGCGTTTCGGGCAACATTTCCTTGTATAAGTCGATGCCGCTGCCTTCCAGCTGCTGCTCGGCTTGGAGAAAATAGCGGGAATCTGTCCACAGCCCCGCCTTGTCGGTGGTAATCACTACCGTGCCTGCCGAACCGGTAAAACCTGATATCCATTCTCTTGATTTCCAGTACGGTGCTACGTACTCGCTTAGGTGCGGGTCGGTACTGGGGATAATGAAAGCGTCTATGCCTTCTCTTTTTAACAATGCCCGTAAAGCATCTATACGTTGATTGATTGTCTGAGCCATATTTTTATAAATGTAATTAAGTAGGCGTGTAAATGAGTTTATAATCTCTCCATTCTCTGCTTTCAAAGTTACACATTCTCTTTTAAAAAATTGCCATGCTTCACGGATTTTAGCGGATTGGCTCAATAAAAACATCTTTCCCTCTGCTCATTCGTTTGATATTAGGAATTATGGGTAATTTTTTTGCAGAAAGTTTTGTGAATAAAGAAGTATGTGTAATTTTGCCGCTCAATTTGATCGTGAGATTTTTAAACCATTAACATTTAATTAAAAGAAAATGATTGTAGTACCTGTAAAAGAAGGCGAAAACATTGAAAAAGCGCTGAAGAAATTCAAAAGAAAGTTTGAAAAAACTGGCACAGTTAAGGAATTGAGACGCAGACAACAGTTCGATAAACCGTCTGTGACTAAAAGACTTAAGAAAGAACGTGCTGTTTACGTTCAACAACTTCAGCAAGTAGAAGATTAATAATTCGTAAATTCCTTTGAATTATTGAATTCTTTTTCATACATTCGTTGCATGATTTTAGATATGTAGCGATATGTTGTTGACAGATTCTTTTCTTGACTATCTTCTGTACGAGCGGAACTATTCCAAAGGTACGATTGAGTACTATCGGACAGATATTCTTGAACTGCAGAGGTTTGGAGAAGAAATGTGGGGGGACTTGACTCCATCGGATGTAGATGCAGAACTTGTTCGTGAATGGATTGCTTCCTTGATGGACAAAGGACTTGCTTCTAATACGATAAACCGAAAGCTGAGCTCTATCCGGACATATTATAAATTCCTTTTGAGGAGAGGTGAGGTTGCGGTAGATCCGTTACGAAAAGTTACGGGGCCCAAAAAGAAAAACCGCTTCCAGTATTTCTGAGAGAAGGTGAGATGGATAGGTTGTTGGATGATATGGATTTTGGTGAAGGTTTTGAAGGGTGTCGCGACCATATGATTGTTGAAATGTTCTATGCTACCGGCATGCGACTTTCAGAATTGATAGGGTTGGATGACAAAGATATTGATTTTTCGGCTTCTCTCGTTAAAGTGACAGGAAAGCGGAATAAGCAACGTCTTATACCTTTTGATGAGGAGCTGGGGCGCTCGATGAGGGAATATGTCAATGTGCGGAATGAGGCTGTTCCGGTTCGCTCGGATGCTTTTTTTATCCGGAAGAATGGAAAGAGGCTTTACCGCGGTATCGTAGCATGCCTTGTGAAACGAAACCTTTCGAAGGTAGTGACTGTAAAAAAAAAGAAGTCCCCACGTGCTGAGGCACACCTTTGCAACGGCTATGCTGAACAATGGTGCTGATTTAGGTTCGATAAAAGAACTCCTCGGGCACGAGAGTCTGGCGACAACGGAAATTTATACGCATACTACTTTTGAAGAGCTTAAAAAAGTGTATAATCAGGCTCATCCCCGAGCCTAAAGTAAAAAGGAGGTAAGTATGGAAGTAAGAATTCAATCGATTCACTTTGATGCGTCAGAGCAATTGCAGTCTTTCGTTCAAAAGAAAGTTGCTAAGTTGGAGAAATTTTACGACGATATAAAGAAAGTAGAGGTGTCATTAAAGGTAGTAAAACCAGAAACAGCCGAAAATAAAGAAGCCGGAGTGAAAGTGTTGGTTCCCAATGGTGAGTTTTATGCAAACAAGGTTTGTGATACGTTTGAAGAAGCGGTAGATTTATGTCTGGAAGCTTTGGGAAAACAGCTGGTTAAGTACAAGGAAAAGCAACGGAGCAAATAATTTTCCGCTAAAATTTTGCGGGTAAAAAATAAATGTCTAAATTTGCAGCCGTTTCGCTCACGCAATGAACGTTACGGTTGCATTTTTTAGCTTGCCTCTTTAGCTCAGTTGGCCAGAGCACGTGATTTGTAATCTCGGGGTCGTTGGTTCGAATCCGACAAGAGGCTCGCTCAAGGATGAGTGGAATAAGTCTTCTTCACGAGGTGGAGGTGATATGAAAACGGAAATCGTTCGGGTAAAGTTTACTCTGCGATGATTTAGTAAGGAAAAGAGTTCTTTTTATAATGTAGGGGCAAATACCAGAGTGGCCAAATGGGGCAGACTGTAAATCTGCTGGCTTACGCCTTCGGTGGTTCGAATCCATCTTTGCCCACAACTCTTATTCTCCTTGCTGTTATAGCTCAGCGGTAGAGCACTTCCTTGGTAAGGAAGAGGTCCCGGGTTCAAGTCCCGGTAACAGCTCACAAAAATGTAAAAGCTGATTATTAATCAAATAAATAACAAGTAAAGCTATGGCTAAAGAGAAATTCGAACGTACCAAACCGCACGTAAACATTGGTACAATTGGTCACGTTGACCACGGTAAAACCACGTTGACAGCTGCTATCACTACAGTGTTGGCAAAGAAAGGTCTTTCTGAACTGCGTTCTTTCGATTCTATCGATAACGCTCCTGAAGAAAAAGAAAGAGGTATCACTATCAATACTTCTCACGTAGAGTATGAAACAGCTAACCGTCACTACGCTCACGTAGACTGCCCGGGTCACGCTGACTACGTAAAGAACATGGTAACTGGGCTTGCTCAGATGGACGGTGCTATCATCGTAGTTGCTGCTACTGATGGTCCGATGCCTCAGACTCGTGAGCATATCTTGTTGGCTCGTCAGGTAAACGTACCGAGATTGGTTGTATTCATGAACAAGTGTGATATGGTAGACGACGCTGAAATGTTGGAGCTCGTTGAAATGGAAATGCGTGAACTGCTTTCAGCTTACGAATTCGATGGCGACAACACTCCGTTTATCCAGGGCTCTGCTCTTGGTGCGTTGAATGGCGTTGAAAATGGGAAGAGAAGGTTATGGAGCTGATGGAAGCTTGTGATACTTGGATTCCTCTGCCTCCGCGTGATGTTGATAAACCGTTCTTGATGCCGGTTGAAGACGTATTCTCAATCACTGGTCGTGGTACTGTAGCTACTGGTCGTATCGAAGCTGGTGTTATCCATGTAGTGACGAAGTTGAAATCCTTGGTTTGGGTGAAGACAAGAAGTCAGTTGTAACTGGTGTTGAAATGTTCCGCAAGTTGCTGGATCAGGGTGAAGCTGGTGACAACGTAGGTCTGTTGCTCCGCGG
>NZ_CP059407.1:0-21756 GCF_013874375.1 Bacteroides sp. CACC 737 | reverse complement strand
TAATAATTTACAATCATTATAAAACAAGGCTTACTCTATTATTATTCTATATAAAGGTATATGGCGAAGGGAGGTAAGTGGTTTGAAGTACCCATTTCATACCATTTTGAATAATTAAAAGCTGATAATAAGCACGTTATTATTAAATTTCATTCTACCCTTTTAATTTGTGATGTACTAATTAACCCAACAAATGTTTTTTATTCAAAGAATAACGATAAATTATATAGAGGAATTTATCTTGAAATATAGATTTTATCCATAAAAGTCCCAAAATTCTTTTTTGTTGAGAAATATTTAGTTTACATATATTATTTATAATGTATGAATGTGGAATATACATAGAAATATTCAATTATAATTGAAAATTTTATATCTTTGCATATAAACTAAATCATGTTTGAATATGAAAAATTATATCTCCCGTCCTTTATACATAAAGAGAATTGAACCGTTTATTGATAAAAGTATAATAAAAGTAATAACCGGCCAACGTAGGATAGGTAAAAGCTACATTCTTTTACAGATATCAGATATCATAAAGAAAAACATACCGGAAGCCAATATCATTTTTGTAGATAAAGAGCAACTTGCCTTCACGGAAATTAGGAACTACATGGATCTTTATCAATATGTTTTAAAGAAGGTTACTGGGCATAATCATAACTATCTTTTAGATGAAATCCAAGAGATTGAAGAATTCCAATTGTGTCTGCGGAGTTTATTGAACGAAAATAAATGTGATATCTATTGCACCGGAAGTAATGCTAAAATGCTGTCCAGTGAACTTGCTACTCAATTGGCAGGAAGATATATAGAATTTCCCATTCACTCACTTAGCTATGGGGAATTCTTAACTTTCAATCAACGCCAAGACTCCACCGAAAGTCTAAAACTCTATCTTACATTCGGAGGTATGCCATACATTCATAATCTAACAATGGACAAGAATGTCATATTCGAGTATTTGAGAAACGTTTATTCTACTATCCTACTAAAAGATGTGGTTGCACGTGAATCAATCCGGAATGTATCTTTTTTAGAGAATCTCGTAGCTTATCTGATAGATAATACCGGCTCTCTTTTTTCTGCCCAGAATATTAGTAAATATTTAAAGTCGCAACACGTCAACATTCCCACGCAGACAATTCTGAACTATCTAAAGGCACTGCAATAGTTTCTTTATTACAAAATTCAACGAGCTGAAATCCGAGGGATGAAAATCTTTGAGATTGGTGAGAAATATTATTTTGAAGATTTGGGATTACATAATTCCATACAGCATTTTGATTTTCGAAAAGACATCAACAAGTTAATGGAAAATGTTGTATGCATTGATTTATTAAGATATGGATATGAAGTATATGTCGGAAAGAGTGGCAATAAGGAAATTGATTTCATTGCTTCCAAGGACGACCATAAAGTCTATATCCAAGTAGCATATATGCTTCCCGATGATGCAACTGTTAGGCGAGAATTTGGCAATCTTTTGGAAATAGCAGACAATTACCCCAAATATGTAGTTACAATGGATGAAATGCAAAGCGGGGGAAATTACAAAGGAATTAAACAAATTTCACTGCGAAACTTTTTGTTGGCAGAGGATAAAGAAAGATTGTGTAAATCTATAATTAATTTCCAATATGAGAAGAGTAAATCAACAGATTTCCTCTGACAGATTATATGAAACAAAGTTGGAGAATCGATACAAAAGCATTGTGATATTTGCATTATAATAAGATTATAATTTTTTTTGTATAAAGCATTCACTTTATGGAGAAGAATACCCTTTCATAACCAATGGATATATATCCGCTGAATATTTTTGTGACCGTGTAGCTGAAACCGGAACATTAACCCGTTATATCACAAATGGTAACAATGTAGCTTTAATATCTTCTCGTCGTTTAGGAAAGACGGGCTTAATAGAACATTGTTTTCATCAAAAGACATATCGAAAAGGAATATTATATTTTCTTGATTGATATATATGCGACTAAGAATCTTCAAGAGTTTGTTTTTGAGCTTGGCAAAGGAATTATGAATGGTCTGAAACCACGAGGTAGAAAAGCGTGGGATTTGTTTTTAAGTTGCTTGTCATCGCTTCGGGCGGGAATTTCATTTGATTTTGCAGGAAATCCCGGTTGGAATTTGGAGATGGGAGATAAAAACTCCTTTATTACTTTGGATGAAATTTTTATTATTTGGAGAAGGCCGACAAGCCCTGCCTGGTGGCTATTGACGAATTTCAAGCTATTGCCAAATATCCGGGAAAAAATATTGAAGCTGTATTGCGTACCCATATTCAGCATTGCGCAAATGCAAGATTTATTTATGCAGGTTCCCAACGGCATATGATGGGCGAAATATTCACAAGTCCAGCACGCCCTTTCTATCAAAGTACAGCCATCATGGAATTACATCCAATAGACATAGGAACTTACACAAAGTTTATTAGGAAACATTTCCTCATAGCCAATAAAGACATTACAGAAGAAACTGTTCAGAACGTATATGAACGTTTTGAGGGCATTACATGGTATATTCAATTCATCTCCAACTCATTGTATGCAATGACAGCTACAGGTGAAATTTGTACGGCAGACAAAGTGAGCATAGCGATCGAAAACATTTTGTCTCAGTTGAATTTTACTTATTCCTCTCTTCTTTATCAACTTCCTCCCAAACAAAAGGAGGGTATTGTTTGCCATTTGCAAAGAAGGAAAAGCAAGGGAAATAACTTCTTCCAGATTCTTGAAAACCTATAAATTGACAGCCAGCTCAGTACAAGGAGCTATAAAAGGATTGTTGGACAAGGATTTTGTTACTTGTGAACTTGGAGAATACAAGGTTTACGATAAATTCTTTGAAATATGGGTTTATTGAAGCAGTCTAAATAAGATTGATATGTCAGTGCATCTGCAATGATTTGTGTTGCCCTCTTTATACAACAAGAACCAGATTTCGTTATATTAAAAAAGGAGAGTATTCTAAATTTAGATACTCTCCCTCTTTTATTCATCTGATTTTGCACAATCTAATGTGGCACTTTATCATTTCTGCAAATTGGGATTATTCGTTACTTCACGCTCTGGAATTTCAAAGATCAATCTGGAGTCATCGTATGAGATCGTTTCACCAGTCAATGCGTAGTTGTTTCACCACGTACCATTGATTTGTGGAAACGTTTCAAGGTAAGTAAACCTCGTCCTTCGGCCCACATTTCTACACGCCAGTTGTAGTATATGTTTTCCAGTAATTGATCAGCATTCATATTGTCCACTTCTGCAGCCGTGGCCTGATCCCGCTGTTCTAATAGAGCTTCAATGCTGCTTTTGCCTCGGGCAGATGATTTGCCCGTGCATTGGCTTCAGCATTTATCAGGTACATCTCTTCAACTCGCATGTAAACAATATCATTTGTCCATGTACGGTCTCCCATTGCTTTTCTTCCGGCATCATAAAATTTATACCAGCTAATCAATACAGACGGATGAAACCACTGTTTACGAGTATCTGTTTCAGGTATTTCATTATACAGATTATGGTCTATCATTTTATAATCACCTGCAGAACAGTAGCTATAAGTGAAATAATCTACCTGTCCCAGAATGTGGGCAAACCTCCGGTGTTATCTTTGGTAATATCAAAATGCCCACATCCATGAACCGATATTGATACTCCGGAATCCAGATTCGATAATTTCAGTTTCACTCATCAAAGGATATCCTGAGTTATTGATAATATCGGAAGTTAATGCAGCAGCATTCTCATATTCACCTTTGGTCAAATAAACATAGGCAAGTATTCCTTTAGCTGTCCATTGGTCGATTTGGTCCTTAGTGCCGTTGGGACGACCAATACCTGCTGCTTCCAACTCTTCCAAAATATTTATTGATTCCTTCAAGTCGATAATAACCCGTTCATACACTTCCTCCACTGTGGAGAGTCCTAATGTCTCTGCTGTGGTTTGAGAACGGTAAAGAGGTATGGCCTTAGCATTTTTATCAATATCGTAAGGTTTTGCATATAAATTCACCAAATTGAAATACGAGTGAGCCCTCAAAGCTTTTGCTTGTGCATAATAATTTTGGTTATCCTCATTAGCCGGTACACTTTCATCTCCTCCTACAGTGTCAAATATTTCATTGCAGGCCTTGATGATGCGGTAATAATACCTCCACAGCATGTAGGTTCTGTTTTTTGTGGTAGTATTACACTGCAATCTAGCTGCATCGCTAAACCAGCCGTAGGTTTCTCCGCTCATTGCCAGATCCCCACTCATTAAATCTGTGGCAATATCAATGGATTTTTGTCCGAAATCGTCGTGATTCGTTTGTACCGCCTGTCTGCCAGGCAAATGTTGTGGAATACGTACCTAATGCCTGACCTAACATGATATTAGGATTCCACACTGCATTTTCTTTTATCTGGTCAGATGAAATATATCCATTTGGATCTTCCTCCAGAAAAGATTCTTTACAGCCAGAAAGCACCAAGGCTACTAATGCAGAACAAGCTGCTATTTTATATATTACATTTCTCATATTCAAATGATTTTATTGTTAGAACTGAATCTTAATACCTCCCATAATAGTACTCAATGGAGCATACTGACTTCTGTCAGAGCCTCCGGAATCCTCATTAGGATCTGTACTGACGGTATTTCCTGCCATTGAGACAAATCCCTTACGAGCCGAAATGAACATCAGGTTGTCACCGGGAAACATAAACCGACAAGGAACCAATGTTCATTCTATTCATCCATTTTTTAGGGAATGTGTAGGATAATCTTACATTGGATAAATTCAAATAAGAACGACTGGTAATGAACCGAGTAGAAGATGCATTTGTATATTCATCATATCCGGAAGTTAAACGTGGCACGTCTGTTATATCACCCGGCTTTTGCCAACGATTTTCAATGTCATTATGCCAGTTTCCACTACCAGGTGTATTGTTAGACATTAATGTAGCATATACACCGTCGTAAGCATATCCTCCTAAGCTATAGGAGAAAGTCGTATTTAATTCGAAACCTTTAACAGCTAAATCAAAACCGAATCCCCCTTGTAAAGTCGGAATACCTGATTTCCCGACATATTTCTTAGTTTGCGTTGTTATAATCGGAGGTCTTTTCTACTTCCAAACGCTCTATTTTATTGTTCTGCTGGTAAGTTACCATATCTGTAATCAAGTCCTTGCTTCCATCGGCTTTTACATTATAGTATGAGTTGTATAATGCCATACCGGTTTCTGGATCTACACCGGCATACTCTCTTATATAGAAATCATACAGAGAATGTCCTTTCGACCATCCGTAAGCACCTTGTATCTCCAATGGCTTTTCTTTTCCTGTGGTATCATCCATAGGCATCTGGGTCATTTTATTCTTATAATGTCCACCATTAACACGTAAATCAAGACTTATATCATTCGTTTTCACAAGATGTGCCACCAAAGAAAATTCGAGACCCTTATTGACCATTTTACCGTCATTGACGGGGTATTGTGCATATCCCAGCGATGGAGATACTTGCTTTAGGAACAACATATCTTTGGTAGTCTTATTATAGTATTCCACTTCACCTTCCAAAATATCGGCTATATTAAACTCGATACCAGTATTCCATGTTTCGCTGCGTTCCCATGTCAAATCAGGATTACCTTTATATTTAAAGCTAAAACTGATTTCATCATTTAGGTTACCGATCGTATACAAATCATTGTAAGGATAATAACCTGCAATGGTAGGATTGGTGATAAAGTCTTGGTTACCCAACACACCCCAACTTAACTTGTATTTCAAATTCTTCAACCAGCTCACGTCTTTCATGAAATTTTCGTTAGTGATGGCCCAGGCGGCGCCGATAGAACCGAATGTTCCCCATTTCTGTCCTTTGGCAAAACGTGATGAACCATCACGTCTTAATGTTCCATGAAAGAAATATTTATCGTTATAATCATATCTAATTTGTCCGAAGTAGCTTTCCATGTCAAACCCGTAGGTTTGAGAATCCATATAGTCCATAATTACAGCATTAGACCATTCTGTATTGTTAGGACGAACAATCTTTGATTTCTGGCCATAGTTGTCAGATGACTTGTAGAATGTAGATTCATGCGCAACGAATGCATCGAGATTGTGCACACCAAAAACTTTTCTTCCATGACAATATCTGGTTTGACGTGAAGCTGAAGAATGTACTCATGTTTTTGAAAATACGTCCTAACCCCTCTGCATCACCATAATATGGATTTGTCAATTCATTGTTTTTTGTACCAAGATATTGCAATCCAAAGTTTACCGTTCCTTTGAAGTCTTTCAAGAAAGTTGCTTCAAACATGGCATTGCCGTTGAATGAATGAGATTGGTACTCATTCTTGTCCAATTGAATCGCTCCGGCTGGATTTACGCCTGAAGCGTAAGGACGTCCATAACCTTCAGCCATACCATAATCATACAGATATCCTCCGACCACATTATCCTTTATTTTATTGCCATCTGCATCACGTTGGAATACCGGAAATATGGAAGGCATAAAATTAATGAATTGGAAACCATTGTTCATGTTGTCACCTTGACCGGGCTTATTCAGTTCCATATAGCTATAAGCCATATTAACATTTGATTTCAACCATGAAGTGATGTCTTGAGACAGATTGGAACGGGCATTAAAACGTTCAAAATCAGAACCTATATAGTATCCTTCATCTTTCAAGTAACCGAAAGAGGTATAATGTGATAACTTGTCGCTGCCTCCTGATATCTTAACATTGGCTTCTACTTTTTCTCCTGTACGGAAAATATAATCTTCCCATTTCTCCGGAGTAAATTTGCGGACTACACCTGCCTTGAATTTGCCAGTAGAAGGGTCTATGACATCTCCCGTACTCCACATATTATATCCTTTGTATATTCCAGTATTTTGATAGCCTTTTTGAGGATCGTCATATCCCCACAGCAGCTTGCTTGCCATAGCTGCTGCAGCAGCTTCATCACGTCCACCAGCATATTGATATTTATTTTTAATGCCTTCCCATGTCAGCTCAATGAACCGCTCGGGACTTTCCATCGTATCATAAAGAGGTATTATACGGGTGTTGATACCATATTTTACATTTGCTTCAACTTGCGTTTTTCCTTTTTTACCTCTTTTGGTGGTCAGCAAAATTACTCCATTGGCAGCTCTTGAACCATATAGAGCTGTTGCTGTTGCGTCCTTCAATACGGTAGTTGACTCTATGTCTGAAGGATCAATTCCACTTAAATCTGAACCAAAGGGATTCCATCCACTACATACAGCGGAGCACGGCTTGAATTTACAGAACCTAAACCGCGAATTCTGATGCTTGCATTTGAGCCGGGTTGTCCACTAGTTGAAATAACTTGTACACCTGCTACTTCACCGGTTAGCGCTTTAGATAATTCGGACGGATTTTTGTTAGCAATACGGTCTCCTTTAATTTCAGTAGCGGAACCTGTGAAGGATCTTTTTGTAGCAGTACCATAGGCAACAACTACAACTTCATCCAAAAGTTCAGTATCACTCTGCATGACAACCCGTACATGCGGCTTAATTGTAACCTCTTGAGTCTGCATGCCGATGTACGAAATTACCAGAGTTTTCGCGGAACTATATTTTATTTATCTTATTAATAATCAGATAATTATGCTATGTGCTAGAAATAACTATAGCGAAATTTCCTTTCTCACAAGGTATGTGTATGGAGGGACGACGCATAAAACCTTACTGCTGTGATACTATTTGTAGGATTAACAACCAGGTTATCAGATGTATACCATAAAGTTAATACGCTGCTTAAAGATTTTAAATGATTCTTCCTCTTATATGAAGCATGTCTTTTGTCAATATCTATCATCCTAGCTGCTTTCAATGAAGTATTTACTCTACATTGTCATTTTATTAGCGAAACTACTAAAATCTATGTAAAAGAATATTTCAATAGCTTCAGAAAACAGCAAATTCAAAACTTTCTGATTGGCTAAACAATCAAGACAACAATTGTTTCCTCATAGCAGTTTTCATCATTTTTGCTTCCACGCTTCCACCCGTTCCTTATATCCCTCTATTTATCGGCATTACAGATGCTGTGGAAGCAATGCAAAAGTGTGGAAGCAAATTTTGCTTCCACACCTCCAATCTGTTTAAATATTGATAACACACCAATGTTAATCTTCTATTCACACTATACTGTATCTAATTGATTATAAATAGTTTCTTGCTGCAAGATTTTGCAAACCTATTGCAGTGATACTGC
Organism: Bacteroides sp. CACC 737; assembly: GCF_013874375.1. Taxonomy (NCBI): domain Bacteria; kingdom Pseudomonadati; phylum Bacteroidota; class Bacteroidia; order Bacteroidales; family Bacteroidaceae; genus Bacteroides; species Bacteroides sp. CACC 737. Next base: position 13,474 of record NZ_CP059407.1, on the reverse strand, counting down.
AAAGCTGTTGCAGTGGTACTGCAAACTAATATGCAGTGCGGCTGCAAGCAATATGCAGTGGTACTGCAAGCAATATGCAGTGGTACTGCAAAACGTATGCAGTGAGTTTGCAGCGAGCAGGTTGAAACAGAATAGTGAGTGAACAGACTTTAAAGGAGAAGTATATGACTAATGATATGAAAGTGCAGTATTGACTATGCTAAGTTCGTGTTTTTTTAGGCAAAGGCATGAGTGCATGGTTCTTTTCTAAATCATGTACTATAGTCATATCCATTACATTCGTATACACTTGTGTGGTTTTAACACTTTTATGCCCCAATAATTTTTGCACTGTTGTAATGTTTACTCCATTATAAATCAATAGAGTTGCATTAGTATGGCGAGCGGTGTGAAATGAAATCTTTTTTGATAAACCGGCTAGGCGGGAAATCACAATTAAATTTTTGTTCACATTAGAGTTATCCCTTAAATGAAAGAAGCTTTGTAAGTCATCCCGATATTTGTCCAGAATAACAAGCCCTTTTCCTTCGAATAAGAGATAAAGAGGTAATCTGACTTCTGTACTCGTCTTTATGGATTTATAAATTAGCCAGGTTTCTTGACGGATCTCCACGATGTTATCGGGTGATAAACTGATAAAATCAGAATATCTCATTCCTGCATAGCAACAAAACAAGAATGCATCTAAAGTCTTCTGCAATTTAGTATATCTGCCAGCCAAGCTTAATTTCTCCAACTTCTCCAGCTCTTCAGGAGATAAGTGCGTATGCTTGTTTTCTATAGTTTTAATCTTGTACTTTCGAAAAGCGTATTTTTGTATCTCTATATAATCCTTGTTGATGGCGACATTTATATGTCGCTTCAGATGCTTCATATGTTTGGCTATCGTATTTGTGTGATAGCCTCTTGATTGCAAGAAATATTCAAAGGAGGATATGAATTCGAATGTTAAATCAGAAAAGGTTACATCCTTTTTGAACTGTTGTAATAATGAAAGAGTGGAGAGGTGATTTCGTTTTGTACTTTCTTTCAGAGCAGAGTTTGCTATCTCTTGTCTACAAAAAGAAATAAAAGAGGTTTTGTTTTCGTTTGTGCTCAAAACCTCCTTTAGTAACTCTAATGAAATACGCCTTCCTTGCTGCCACAATTCCAACTCTTTTTTTTCTATCATAGCCATAAATTCATATATCAATCTATTCAGTGCATCCGCATTAGGATGATTCTTCACGATAAGCTTTTTATTGTCCCATTGTTCTGGCTTTAGATAAACTTTGGTGGAGAAATACTTTTTCTTTCTGTCCAAATAGGCTTCTACTTGCACTAACGCCATTCCTTTTTTATTCAGGCTTCTTTTTCTGTTGTACACTAGATTGTAAATAATTTTACTCATTTTGCTTGATTTTAATTAATACTAATAACAAATAAGACGATATTCTGTGCTCGGTGAGAATAGAATAAGAATTAATATCTCTAAAAAGTGTCTTTTTGTGTTTAGCTATTAATCGGTATTTAATCTCCGGAAATTCTCATTTTGTTTCAAAATCAGGTATGTTTTTTTGTTTTAGCAGCTTGTTTATTAACCATTTTGTTTTAAAATATGTGTATTTCTTGGAAAAATCACCTTGAAAGAGGGAATCATAGTGATAGTAAACATAAGCCGGTTTAGGTTTTTTAAGTATGAAAAATCTGTTATTAAGCATAAAGTAGCGTGTTTAGTTAACAAATTGATAGATTTACAAGGTTTTTTCAATAAAATAGTTGTTCGTTTCAGTTTTATTAATATATTTGCACTTTGTTAGAGTAAAGAAACAATTAATGTAAAGTTAAACTTTAAGAGAGAATTTATGAAAAGAAAATTAATGCTGTTATTGGCCTGTCTTTTTGTTGGAATAGGCCTAGTAACTGCCCAAACCCAGAAGGTTACAGGTGTTGTAATTTCTGAAGAAGACGGGCAGCCAGTTATTGGAGCCTCTGTATTGGTAAAAGGTACACAAGTTGGTGCTATTACCGGTGTAGATGGTGATTTTACATTACCAAACGTACCAAGTTCCGCGAAAACTCTGGTAATTTCTTATATTGGTATGCAAACCCAGGAGGTGACAATAAAACCTAGCGTAAAAGTGGTGATGAAGTCTGATACAGAGATGCTTGATGAGGTAATGGTAGTTGCTTTCGGTACAGCAAAGAAGTCTGCATTTACGGGTTCGGCTAAGGTGATAGGTACGGAAAAGCTGGAGCAGTCGCAGGTGACAAACGTTACCGATGCTTTGGCTGGTGCTGTGCCGGGTGTGACATTGACATCCAATGACGGTGCTCCTGGTTCAAAGTCATCCATCAAGATCCGTGGTTTCAGTTCACTCAATGCAGGAAACGACCCTCTGATTATTGTGGATGGTGCTCCTTATAGCGGTGATATCAATAATATCAATCCCAACGACGTTGAATCAATGACGGTATTGAAGGATGCGGCTTCCAATGCTCTTTACGGTGCGCGTGGTGCTAACGGTGTAATTATCATCACTACCAAGAAAGCCAATATGTCGGGTGAGGCCAAAGTAACTTTCGATGCCAAGTGGGGAGCAAATACCCGTGCGTTGCAGAAATATGACGTGATTGACAATCCTGGCATGTACTATGAGACGCACTATGAGGCAATGAAAAACTACTATAAATATGAGGGGGGAATGAGTGATCAGGCTGCATGGCTTGAGGCAAATAACAATTTGTTTGGCTCTAACGGTGGCTTGGGTTACAATGTCTATACGGTTCCCGAAGGACAATACCTTATCGGTCAGAATGGCAAGCTTAATCCCAATGCCACATTGGGTAGAGTTGTGAATTATAAAGGACGCGACTATCTGCTTACTCCGGATGATTGGGACGATGTAGGTATGCGTACCGGTTTACGTCAGGAATATAACTTCTCAGTGAGCGCAGCTAATGAAAAATCTTCTTTCTATGTTTCTTTAGGCTATCTTGGAAATGAGGGTATCACTGAAGGTTCTGACCTGAAACGTTTGACTGGCCGTTTAAAAGCCGACTATCAAGCCAAGAAGTGGTTGAAGATCGGTGGTAATATGGCATATGCGCGATTTGATTCCAATTCATTGAGTAATAATGGTTCCAGTAGTTCTCAAGGTAATGTATGGGCATTTATTACCCAAATGGCTCCCATCTATCCTGCTTACGTACGTAATGCTGATGGCAGTATCATGGTTGATAAGAATGGTATTGGAATGATGGACTACGGTAGCGGTATCAATGCAGGTATGCAACGTCCTTTCATTCCTGATGCCAATCCTATTCTGGACAACAAACTTAACACCCATAATGCTGAAGGAAATGCTATCAGTGGTAATGCTTTTGTAGACATAACTCCTATAGAAGGGTTAAAGGTGACATTCAATGGTACTTTCAACTTGGATGAGACACGCTTTACATATGTTTATAATCCTTATTATGGACAGTTCGATTCTACCGGTGGTACAGTAAGCAAGAGCCATCAGAGAACTTACGACTACAACTTGCAACAACTTGTCTCATATGCCAAATCATTCGGAAGCAATAATTTCGATATTTTGTTAGGACATGAATATTATGACTACCGCCTTTCTTATTTGGGAGCCAGTAAGTCACAGATGTTCTCTCAGGACAATCAGGAATTGGATGGTGCCATTATAGATGGACAGAGTGCTTCTTCATATAAGAGTCGTCGTAACAATGAAGGCTTCTTCGGACGTTTGCAATACAACTATGACGAACGCATCTTCGGCTCAGCTTCCTTGCGTCGTGATGCTTCCAGCCGTTTCCATCCAGACCACCGCTGGGGTACATTCTGGTCGGCAGGTGGTGCATGGCTCATCAACAAAGAAAGCTGGTTTGATGCTTCTTGGGTGCAGGAACTGAAGTTGAAGGCTTCAATCGGTTCACAAGGTAACGATAACATCGGTGATTTCCGCTATACGGATAGATTTAATATTATTAATTCCAATAATAGTCTCGGCACTTCGTTCTACTCTAAAGGTACTAAGGACATCACTTGGGAAACCAATACCAATTTCAATATCGGTGCGGAATTCCAATTGTGGGACCGCGTTACCGGTAGCATAGAGTACTACAGACGCAAGACTTCAGATATGTTATTCTCATTCTCCGTGGCTCCTTCATTGGGTTATTCTTCTTATCTGGACAATGTTGGTAACATGGTCAATAGTGGTGTAGAAATGGATTTCAATGTGAATATCTTCGATACACGTAACTTTACGTGGGACGTAAATTTGAACATCTCAACTTTGAAGAACCGTATTACGATGCTTGATCCTGACAAGTTGATTACTACTGAGTATACAGCTGACGGAAAGGGATATAAGGGTTATTCTAACGGAAGCTTCTTCATTGGTGAAGATTTGTCTATGTTTACATGGCGTATGAAGGAATATGCCGGAGTGGACGAAGAGGGAAGAGCCTTGTATTATAAGAATGTTAAGGATGAGGCCGGCAACATCACCGGACGCGAAACGACTTGGAACCATGCTGAAGCTGACTATTACATCACAGAGGAAAGCACGATGCCCAAGGTATACGGTGGTTTCGGTACCAAACTGAAAGTATATGGTGTAGATTTCGGTATTAACTTCACTTACCAGATTGGCGGCAAGCAGTATGATGGCACGTATGCATACTTTATGTCATCACCCAAAGGCACGGCAGGTTACAACTATCACAAGGATATCCTAAAGTCATGGACTCCCGAGAACACCAACACTGATATTCCGCGTTTCATGATGAATGACCCTTCATATCCGGCTTCATCATCTACACGTTTCTTGACCGATGCAAGTTTCTTGAATATCCAGAACATAAATGTGGGCTATACATTGCCTTCCAAGTGGACAAAGAAACTGGCTATAAGCTCTTTGCGCGTGTACATGTCGGCAGAAAATGTTTTCTACTGGTCTAAACGTAAAGGGTTCGACCCGCGTCAATCATATGACGAGACGACCAACGCTACTTTCTATTCACCGATGCGTACCATCTCCGGTGGTGTGTCATTCGAGTTCTAAAACTAAATATTATAGATAACAATGATTATGAAGAAAAATATATTCAAGTTGTTTTCAAGCCATGGTGGTATCGGCTACAGTACTAACCGGCTGTATAGAAGAGGTTTTTCCCGAAGATTCTACTGCGACCTCCGAGCAAATCGGTGCGTCAGCTACGGCACTTGAGGCTGCAGTCAGTGGCATGCCGTCACAAATGGTACAAGGCTATCTGGTGTATGGTAGCCAGACCCATGAAACCGACCTTGGCTATCCTTCGCTGATGTTGGCACAGTCTGAATTGTTGGGCGATGTAGTGGACACAGACTATGGGTATGACTGGTGGTGGGCCCTTCAATGCAAGCTTGCAGATGTATGACAATGGTTATTACTCATATTTGCCTTACTTTACTCTATATAAGTTTGTTAAATCGGCCAATGACGTGATTTCAGTTGTTGACGTTACCGATCCCACGATTACCGATGAGATACGTGGACTCGGCAGTATATCCCATGCTTTCCGTGCGTTTAGCTATTATACGCTGATGGTGCTTTTCGAGCCAGTAGAGAATATCTATACTGATTGTAGCAAGGTGTTGGGACTGACAGTGCCCATTGTAACTGAGGAAACAACTAATGACATTGCGAAGAGCAATCCGCGTGCGACTCACGAAGAAATGGTGAACTTTATCCTTTCTGACCTTGACAAAGCAGAGATAGGTTTGGAGTCTTATATACCTACTAGCAAGAATTTTCCCGACTTGGCTGTAGTATATGGTCTGAAAGCTAAGGTATATATGTGGGATGGCCAATTTGATAAAGCTGCCGAGTATGCCCGCAAGGCTATTGATAAGTCGGGTGCAACTCCTATGAACGAAGCACAGTGGCATAACCCCACTACAGGTTTCAATACGGCTACTTCTGCATGGATGTGGTATCTTCACCCCACAGCTTCCAACATGGGTAACCTTGCTAATTTCATCGGTCACATTTCCAATGAAGCGGATTGGGGATATGCTTCTTTGTCTAAACTCCAAATGGCACGTTCACTTTATGACGCGATTCCTACTACCGATTTCCGCAAATATTCTTACCTTGACCCGGACAGATCTGTTTACGCTTACCAGTCTGTGAGAGGCAATGAGTGGTTGGACGAACAGCCGGATTATATGTCATTGAAGTTCCGTCCCGTGGGCGGTGACTATAGCACTTATTCTGTGGGTGCGGCTGCTGATATTCCCGTGATGCGTGTGGAAGAGATGTATCTCATAGAGGCTGAAGCTGTAGGTGCCAGCCAGAGTGTGGCAGCAGGTGTACAACTGTTGAATAACTTTATGAAGCAAAATCGTCAGTCTGATTACAGTTTTAACGCAGGCGATTTGCGCAGTTTCCAACTTGAGGTCTTGAAGCAGATGCGTATCGAGTTTTGGGGAGAGGGGGTTGCATTCCCTACTGCCAAGCGTTTGAAACCGGATGTTATTCAGCACTATGAGGGTACCAATTTTAAAGAAGATAACTTCAAGATCAACTGTAAAGGTGTGAAGCCTAACTGGACGCTGATGATCCCCAAGACCGAGGTGGATTCAAATATCGCGCTTCAAGGAATGAACAATCCGGACCCGACCGGTGCTATTCCTAAGCGTCCTACTCGATAGGAGAGTTTGCGCCTGGTAACAATTAAATTAAATGAACTAACTTTATAATTGAATTTGTATATGAATAAGATATTTAATAAACTGTTTTGGGTCATGGCTGTATGCGGCTTGACAATGACGGCTTGTTCAGACGATATTGACTGGAATCCCGGTGCTGCTGCCGATGGACAAGGGGTCTTCTTCCCTTCGAGTCAATCAAGCAGTATAACGCTGACCGAGACGTCTGGTTCTTTCGAGGTAAGTGTATTTCGTACAGTAAGTTCAGGAGCCTCCACCACACAAATAACTGTTACTCCCGGTGAGAATGCTGCTGGCATTTTTACAGTTCCTACCGAAGTAAGCTTTGCTGATGGTGTGACAGAGGCAAAAATAACGGTGACTTACCAGAATATGAAGCGTGATGTCCCCTATACTTTGACCCTCTCTGCAGTGGACGGCACTCCGTATGGCATTACTGACTTGACGATCAGTGCCATTTGTCCATTAGTTTGGGAAGTGGTAAGTACTAATGCCACATTGATAGACAATATGTTTGAGGCATTTGGTGCTGCCGGTGTTAAACTGACCGGTATTACGGTGGAAAAGCATCCCGAACTTAACAAATATCGTTTTAAGAGTCCTTATGACAATTCTTATTTTAACTCTTTGTTTGGCATAGGAACTCTTCTTCCTGATGATTTTAAACTTCCTTATATTGAGTTGGACGGTAATACTTATCCGGGTGGATATTATATCACTGTTACAAAATTGGGATGGAAAATGGTAAATGGTGTAGGTCCTGAGGCCAATAGCGATTGGGGAACTTTCGGTTCTGTTTATGGAAATCTTTCCGAAGACCTTGGTACTTATCCATTGGGAAGCTACAACGATGCTGAGAAGGTATTTGATTTGGGAGCTCTTTTCTTTTGTATAGATGACAGTGGCTCTGAATTAAATTATCCTCTTAAGGGTACAACTTTGCTGTATCTGAACAACTGATTTTTGTTTGTATTCCGTGTGATACGGAACTTATGAATGTGGAGGGTGAATTATAATAGAATTCATCCTCCCTTTATTTTATCTCCCTTTCTAAGGAGCTTCCGCTAAAATTATATATATTTGCTGCCCGAACCAACAATATATATAATAAGGTATAGAAACTATGAAAGAATTTGTAATCTCCGAAGTGCGGGCAGAAACAGCGGTATTGGTAGGTCTTGTCACGAAGACTCAGGATGAGCGTAAGACCAACGAATACCTAGACGAGCTTGCATTCTTGGCTGAGACAGCCGGGGCGGAAGTAGTAAAGCGGTTTACCCAAAAGCTGGACCAGGCGCATTCCGTGACCTACGTCGGCAAGGGCAAGCTGGAAGAAATCAGAGAGTACATCCGTAATGAAGAAGAAGCCGAGCGTGAAGTCGGCATGGTGATTTTTGACGATGAACTTTCTGCCAAACAGATACGTAACATTGAAGCGGAGTTGAAGATTAAGATATTGGACCGTACTTCGCTCATTCTCGATATTTTTGCCATGCGTGCCCAGACTGCCAATGCAAAAACGCAGGTGGAGCTGGCTCAATACAAGTATATGCTTCCTCGTCTGCAACGTTGTGGACCCACTTGGAACGCCAGGGTGGTGGCTCGGTGCGGTGGAGGTAAAGGTTCCGTGGGACTTCGCGGTCCGGGTGAAACGCAGCTGGAAATGGACCGCCGTATCATTTTGAACCGTATGTCATTATTGAAGGAACGCTTGGCTGAGATTGACAAGCAGAAGTCTACCCAGCGGAAGAACCGCGGACGCTTGATTCGTGTGGCATTGGTGGGATATACCAATGTAGGAAAATCCACATTGATGACTTTGCTTTCGAAAAGTGAAGTCTTTGCCGAGAACAAGTTGTTTGCCACGTTGGATACTACGGTGCGTAAGGTGATTATTGAGAACCTGCCGTTCCTGCTTTCTGATACAGTGGGCTTTATCCGTAAATTGCCGACGGATTTGGTAGACTCCTTCAAGTCTACTCTGGACGAGGTACGCGAGGCAGACTTGCTGTTGCATATCGTAGACATCTCTCATCCGGATTTTGAAGAACAGATAGAAGTTGTGAACAAGACGTTGGCAGATATCGGTGCCGCCGGTAAGCCTATGATTCTTGTATTCAATAAGATAGACGCTTATACCTATATAGAGAAAGCGGCTGACGACCTTACCCCCAGAACCAAGGAAAACTTGACACTCGAAGAACTGATGAAGACGTGGATGGCTAAGATGGAGGATAACTGCCTCTTTATTTCTGCCCGCGAAAAAATCAATATGGAGGAACTGAAGAGTGTAGTTTATCAGCGTGTGAAGGAATTGCACGTGCAGAAGTACCCCTATAATGACTTCTTTATCAGACCTACGAAGAAGAAGTTTAATTTTAGTTATGAGTTATAAGTTATGAGTTATTTGCTGGCAGCGGTTTGAATCGGTAGTGCCGGCAAAGGCAATAAACTTATAACTCATAACTCACAACTTGTTATAAGGATGAATTACAGAAGACTGACCGAAGATGAAATTCTCCGGTTGAAGAGCCAGTCATGTCTGGCTGATGATTGGGGGAAAGTAACCGTTGCAGAAGAGTTCTCAACGAATTTGTGCATCATACCCGTTTTTCGGGTGAGGTGTGTTTGGGGAGTGTTCCATTCAGAATTTATGTTGCCGGGAGGAATCAGGAAGCATTCCGGTTTGCGGCATGTGACGCTGCATAATGTAACGGTGGGAGATAACTGTTGCATTGAGAATATCCAGAACTACATTGCCAATTATGAAATAGGGCATGACACCTTCATTGAGAATGTGGATATTATTCTGGTAGACGGTGTGTCGAAGTTCGGTAACGGGGTAGAAGTGTCTGTCTGAATGAGACGGGAGGCCGTGAGGTGCTGATTAATGATAAACTCTCCGCACACCAAGCCTATATTCTGGCGCTTTACCGCCATCGTCCGGAACTGATTACACGGATGAAGGAAATCACGGATTTTTATTCCAACAAACATGGCTTCTGCCTGTAGAAGCATCGGGAACCATGTAATGATATTGAACACCGGTTCCATAAAGAATGTGCGCATCGGTGATTATTGCCGCATCTGTGGTACATGCCGTCTGTATAACGGAAGCATCAACAGCAACGAGGTGGCGCCGGTACACATCGGGCATGGGGTGATTTGTGATGATTTTATCATCTCTACCGGGTCTCATGTAGATGACGGAGCTATGCTGAGCCGCTGCTTCGTGGGGCAGGCATGCAAGTTGGGACACAACTACTCTGCTTCGGATTCTTTGTTTTTCAGCAACTGCCAGGGAGAGAACGGGGAGGCGTGGCGCTATTTTTGCCGGACCTTATACGGTGACACACCATAAATCCACGTTGCTGATTGCTGGTATGTTTTCCTTTATGAATGCCGGTTCGGGGTCCAATCAGAGTAACCACATGTATAAGTTAGGACCTATCCATCAAGGCACTTTGGAACGTGGTGCCAAGACGACTTCCGATTCGTACATCTTGTGGCCTGCAAGGGTGGGGGCGTTCTCCTTGGTAATGGGCGCCATGTCAACCATTCCGATACTTCGAACCTGCCGTTCTCTTACTTGATAGAGCAGAATAATACCACCTACCTTGTACCCGGTGTCAACCTGCGTAGTGTGGGTACCATCCGTGATGCTCAGAAGTGGCCGAAACGTGACGGGCGTACAGACCCGAACAAACTGGATTACATCAACTATAATCTTCTCAGCCCCTACACGGTGCAGAAAATGTTCAAGGGACGGGAAACGTTGCAGAATCTGCGTCATGCCAGTGGCGAGCTTTCGGACATCTATTCTTTCCATAGCGCGAAGATACGTAACTCGGCTTTGGTGAAAGGCATCCGCTTCTATGAAATAGCCATTCATAAGTTTCTCGGAAACTCTGTCATCAAGCGCTTGAAGGCATTGACTTCCGGAGCAATGAAGAAATACGTGCCCGTTTGAAGCCCGATACGGTCATTGGGCAGCGGCGAATGGGTGGATATTTCCGGATTGATAGCCCCAAAGAGTGAGATAGATGCGCTGATAGACGGTATTGAGTCCGGCAAAGTCAATCGCTTGAAGTCTATCAATGCCGAGTTTGAGAAGATGCACAGCAACTACTATACCTACGAATGGACCTGGGCGTATGAGAAGTTGGAAGAGTTCTATGGTATCAAGCCGGAAGGTATGACGGCAGAAGACGTCATACATATTGTCGAAAAATGGAAAGAAGCAGTAGTTGGCCTCGACCGCATGGTGTATGAGGATGCTAAGAAAGAATTTTCACTGGCTTCCATGACGGGCTTTGGAGCTGACGGCTCACGCTTGGAAAAGGAACTCGATTTTGAGCAGGTACGCGGCGACTTTGAAAGCAATCCGTTTGTAATGGCTGTGCTGAAACACATTGAGGTGAAGACGGCGCTGGGCGATGAACTGATAGGGCGGATGCAGCGGGTGTCAGAAAATTAATTATGATTTGTTGCGTTTTTACTCTAATTAAAGAATTATTTCAATAATAGTTTTTACCTTTGCTCTGTAAAGGCGGTTTTCAGGCTGCCTTTGCTACCCGAATCACTTTTAAACATTAAATATACGAGTAATTATGGCAACAACACCTCCGTTCAAGTATCAGCCCATGTTCGAGAAGGGGAAAGATACTACTGAGTATTATCTGCTTACAAAAGATTACGTGTCAGTAAGCGAGTTTGAAGGAAAACCTATCCTGAAGATTGAAAAAAAGGTTTGACGGCAATGGCCAATGCGGCTTTCCGTGATGTATCGTTCATGTTGCGTTCGCACAACGAGCAGGTTGCTAAGATTCTGAGTGACCCCGAAGCAAGCGATAACGATAAATACGTGGCACTCACCTTCCTGCGCAATGCAGAGGTAGCATCCAAGGGGGTACTTCCTTTCTGCCAGGATACGGGTACGGCAATCATCCACGGCGAAAAGGGACAACAAGTATGGACTGGCTACTGTGATGAAGAAGCTCTCTCACTGGGTGTTTACAAGACTTATACCGAAGAGAACCTGCGCTATTCGCAGAATGCTCCCCTCACCATGTACGATGAGGTGAATACGAAGTGCAACCTTCCCGCACAGATTGACATCGAAGCTACGGAAGGTATGGAGTACGAGTTCCTCTGCGTAACCAGGGTGGTGGCTCTGCCAACAAGACTTATCTCTACCAGGAGACAAAGGCTATCCTCAACCCCGAAACATTGGTTCCCTTCCTTATCTCAAAAATCAAGACTTTGGGTACGGCAGCTTGTCCTCCCTATCACATCGCATTCGTTATCGGCGGTACCTCTGCCGAAAAAACTTGCTGACTGTGAAACTGGCTTCCACCCACTTCTACGATAACCTACCCACTACCGGCAATGAGTTCGGCCGCGCTTTCCGCGATGTGGAACTGGAGAAGCTGGTACTGGAAGAAGCTCATAAGATTGGCCTCGGTGCCCAGTTCGGCGGCAAGTATCTGGCTCACGACATCCGCATCATCCGCCTGCCGCGTCACGGTGCGTCTTGCCCCGTGGGTCTGGTGTTTCCTGCTCTGCCGACCGTAACATCAAGTGTAAAATCAATAAAGAAGGTATCTGGATTGAAAAGCTCGACAGCAATCCGGGTGAACTGATTCCCGAAGAACTCCGTAAGGCCGGTGAAGGCGACGTGGTGAAGATTGACTTGAACCAGCCGATGGCCGATATTCTGAAGGAACTGACCAAGTATCCGGTTTCCACCCGTTTGTCTCTGAATGGAACCATCATCGTAGGCCGTGACATCGCACACGCCAAGCTGAAAGAACGTCTGGACCGTGGCGAAGACCTGCCGCAGTACATCAAAGACCATCCCATCTACTACGCCGGTCCTGCCAAGACTCCTCAAGGCATGGCTTGCGGCTCCATGGGCCCGACTACTGCCGGACGTATGGACCCGTATGTAGACCTCTTCCAAAGCCACGGCGGCAGCATGATTATGCTTGCCAAAGGTAACCGCAGCCAGCAAGTGACAGATGCCTGCCAAAGTATGGCGGTTTCTACTTGGGCTCTATCGGTGGTCCTGCCGCTATCTTGGCACAGAACAACATCAAGAGCATCGAGTGCGTGGAATATCCCGAGCTCGGTATGGAAGCTATCTGGAAGATTGAGGTGGAGAACTTCCCTGCATTCATCTTGGTGGACGATAAGGGCAACGACTTCTTCAAGCAACTGAAGCCTTGGAATTGCAGCAAATAAGAACTTATTTATACGATATGGAAAAGCCGTTCCGGAGATAATTCCGTGAACGGCTTTTCTGTATTGAAAATTAATACTTTGTGGCTTCCTATGGGGCAGAGACGGTTGTTTCTTTTCATGAGAACTGTTGTTTCTCTTGATGGAAAGTCTTTCTTTCTATCGCTGTTTGTGAGGCATTCCCACATCATGCTGGTTATCTTATTGGCTTTAAATCCAAACAATGGGGTTTCTACAGACATGATGATTTCGGGTGAAGGCTGGAATGCCTTTAAGCTTATTATCTCCTCCAGATTCTCCACATATAGTAAGCGCAGTGCGTGAATGCGAAAACAAACGAGATAATCAGCAGCACTTTGCTTTCTCCCCATCCCACAGTCTGTTGGTGCCACAGTCCGGTGATGACACAAAGAACGGCAAGGATAAGTCCAATCATGTTCAAGGTCACCTGCCCGTGGCGGGTGTCGCCTCCATGCTCCAGCTTACTGTGCTTCATGCCGTAGCCCACGTAGATGTCCAGAC
>NZ_CP059406.1:0-29366 GCF_013874375.1 Bacteroides sp. CACC 737 | reverse complement strand
AGATGAGGAACAGAATGCTCTTCTTAAAGATTTCTGCGTACAAAATGTCCGTCAATCCAAATGGTGGCATGGTGTCCTTTGAATTTCAGTAATACATAATTGGGATCTGTCGGGCCTTTGCTGAAGTGTGCGCTGAACCACTCTTGCCACATTTCCTGCTTGGTGGCTTCGTCTTCTATAATCTCCACCTCACCGGTGAGCACTACGCTGTTTCCTTTTTCCTGAAAGCACAAACCTGCTTTCGGATTGGCTGCAAACTCCCTTGTTTTAAGACTGTCTTTGCCGGTCGCCAACCATACGGTTGTGGCCCCTTCCGACTTGATGTTGCTCATTGGAACGGGGCGGGGATATCCCTCTTGGTTGATGGAAGTGATGACGACGGTTTCGCATCTTGCCAAGATTTCTGCTGCTTTCTCGATTAATGTTGCCATATTGGATGTTTTTATTGATTTGATTGCTGCAAATATAGGCATGGTAATAGGAAGAGCTATTGTAAAAAATCGACTTTTATGTTTTCACATAACTCAAAGTCCCTTCTTCCAATGGAGCGGAAGTGAGAAGCTGGCTTGGCGCGTTGCCGGACATCTTTTTGATTTCTTTTGAGAGATGGGAAACATCATAATATCCTGCTTTGATGGCAACGGACAGCAGATTGTCGAAAGAGGTACTTCGCAACAAGTCTACAGCATGTTTGAACTTCATAATCCGACTGTACTCTTTGGGTGTAAGTCCGGTGTGCTGCTTGAATTTCCGTTCGAAATGGCGTTGGCATAGGCAAGTCTCCTCCGCTAACCGGAGGAGTGACAAGTCACCCTTGCATCGATTGATTTGCTGTATGGCGAACAGCATGCTCCGTTCTGCTTTTGGACTGTATCGGCATAAGGCTTGAAGCAGGAAGTTTTCAATAAAGACCAGGTTGCTCTTGAATGGTTCCCAGTTCGCCCAGTCTCTCTGGCAAAAGAGTGGGTAAAGAGGCTTGTAAGCTCATCGGCGTTTAACCGTAAGTTGGTGAGCTCCTGCAAAGGGAGGTCCATGAAGCGAAGTATTCCGCAAGGCAGAAAACGGATTCCCAGCATATGGATTGTTACCGTATGGGTCACCAATTCAGAATATTTGGTCATGGCTCCAATGAAGTAGGCATGGTAGGGCTGCATAACGAGGCTGTCGTGTACGGCCTTAGGAGCTTCACCCAACGTGAATATAAAGTCAGTGCATCCGTCAGGCAGGATATTGATGTGCATGCCGTATCCGGGTTGTCCTTTAAACTCCCAATATTTGTCAATATAGGGGGAGAGCAGGGGGCTGGGATGATATTCTTTGTACATAGGTTGTAAAGATAGGAATAAACTTCGAAGATAGGGAAATCCCTATGTATAAATAGAGAGAATCACGGAAAAGGAGGTTTTTATCATACTACATTTGCTGTATGGATAAATACTAAAACTTTCTATTATGAAAAAGATGTCAGTTGTTTTAGGCTTGTTACTCGCTGTCTTGGTGACGGGCTGTGGCATTTATGAGAGCTACGGGTTTGATTATAAGCAGTTGAGCAGCATTGAACGTGGTATGAGCTTTAAAGAGGTGTGTACCATTTTAGGAGAGCCTGCATTTAGAGATTTGAATAAGGAGGGAGAGGCTTGGACATTCCGTGCTTATACTCCTGCGGGGTGGTCGGCTGTCAAGGTGTGGTTCAAAGACGGAAAAGTGGACGAAATGAAGAGCTATCTGGAGGATACTTATCCAGTTACCACTTCGCGGGACAAGAGTTTCATGGACGAGAAAAAAGAATCTTCCGACAAGAGTAGCGAAACAAAGGTAATAGTTTCGCCGGAAGGGAAACATTACATCAAAATGGGCTCGGTAGTAGTCACTCCCGAAGGCAAGCATATAATAGTACCTTGATTATACCAGCATAATCGTTTCCGGATATAGTATAATGTGAATATACCTTTCTATAAAGTGCTGATATTTATAAAGTTCTATATTTTTTGCAGATTTTAGGTATATGTAGTTCAAAGAATGTTATCTGAAATGAAAGAATGGGCAATGTTTGTCATTGCTCTGTCTTTATCTTATATTTGAGTAGATAATATAGGATATCATTTTAAGAAAGGAACTAATAATAAGATAATAATATGAAGAATATTGAGAAGGCGACCAATAATATGAAAATGGTATATTCCATTCTGTGCAATCTAAGAAGTGTACAATCTTTGAATTACAGAAACTGACGAAGTTCAGGGATGTGGATTTGTGTTTGGCCTTGGGGTATCTGCTGCAGAATAACCAGATTTATCAGAAGCGTATTGATAACATGGTTTACTATGGAGTCGTCGCAAAATGAAAAGATATACAATAGGTTTACCACACATTTTGCTTACATGCTTGCATGGCGCTTTCTAATTGTTTGTTATACCGCGTTTTACGGTATGTAAGCAGACGCTATGCAAGTATGTAGGCAAACTTTGCTTGCATGCTGTTTTTTCTTGTGCAAATGGCTGGTCTTCTTTCCGCAAAGAACGGCTCTTTCTTCTACTAAAAGCTTATTAATGACTATTGTGCACGGTTGTGATGCAGTTTCTTCACTATTGTGGTACGGCTTCTTCATGCTTGTGGAGAAGCAGTACCACAATAGTGCGCATATCTAACTGTCATTTACTCAGTGGACTAAAAACCTATATTTGAGTGATGAAAAACTGATAAATAGTCTTTCATTGGCTGTGTATGTACCTTCAAAAGAGTGATATGGCAGTGGATAATGTTCATGTCTTACAGTTTTTCAGTGAAAGAAATCATGAATATTGGGATACTTGAAAAATAAGTTTCTCTTTTGCACGCGAATTAGAAAACCAAAAGAGTTTTGTAATCCTCATCGGAGGGGCGTAAAAATACCGGATAAGATGACTGGGTAAAACCAATCATTTTCATTGTGCTTCTGTTTGTGTTCTGAAGTATCGGTATGATTATAAACTTTCCAACCAACTCATTACGTAGCAGATGCCTTTAAAAGAAAAAAGCAATTATCTATTTCAGATAACTGCTTTTCTTTGGTGAACCGCTTGGGGCTCGAACCCAAGACCCCAACATTAAAAGTGTTGTGCTCTACCTGCTGAGCTAGCGATTCAGACCTTATTGCTGTTAAGCGGGTGCAAAGATAGATACTTTTGTTTAAAAAACAAATGGATTAAGGGAAAAAGTTTTGATAACGACTTCTGCTTTTACTCTTCTTGTTGATTATCAGTCTGTTCAAACTTGTGAATTTTTTCTCTGTTTATGATGAAACGTTGATAGTAGGAGAGCATAAGGGTGGTAAGCGGAAGTGCTATAATCATACCCAGCATACCCATCAATGAGCCCCAAATTGATAAAGACAGTAGGATGATGGCAGGGTTCAGGCCCGTAATTTTCCCCATGACACGCGGTACGATGAATCCGTCTTGAATGGCTTGTACTATGATGAATACCGCAAGGGCCGATGCAATGATAATCCAGAAGTTTCCTCCCGTATCCGCTGCTTTCAGTATGGCCAGCACGATGGTAGGTATAAAGCCAATAATCTGTAAATAGGGCACTAGGTTTAAAGCACCGATGAACAAGCCGAGCCCAATGGCCAGTGGGAAATCAATAATCAGAAAGCCTATACTGAACAGAATACCGACACACAATGCCACGAATGCTTGTCCGCGGAAGTATCTGTTCATGCCGTCTTTCACATCGTTCATTACATTGATTACGAAGGGCCGGTATTTCTGTGGTACCAGGTGGGGCCACCCTTCGGAAATGCTTTCATAGTCCAGCAATATGAAGATTATATAGAGAAGAATGAGAAAGAAAGTGAAGAAGCTGAACAGTAGATTGACGGATTCTGACAGCAAGGACCAGAGCCGGGGAACGGTTTCCTTGATGGCGTTCAGCATATTCTCTTCCTTGAACAATTGGGTGACAAACTGGGTGTCTATGTTCTCACGAAGGAATTCAGAGAGTGTTTTGGGCACATTGCCGTCGTGGGTTCCGTTGGAAAAGTAGTCTATTACCAAATCTTTCACCCTGACGAATTCGTCCATCATGGGAGGCACAAGCAGATAAAATGCGGTTCCTCCTACAATCAGAATACTGAATAAGGCGCAGAAGATGGATATGACCCGGTTCTTGAGCCTTAATCTGTACTGGAAAAAGGTGACCAGGGGGTATATCAGATAGGCAATGAGCCATGCGATGAAGAATGGCAGCAATACGCCGCTTAGACGCTTGAAGAGCATAAGGATGCCGATAATAATGACACCGAGTATGACACCGCGGATAAAACTGTCGAATGTAATCTTTTTGCGTTCCATAATGCTCTGTTTTTTGTATTCGTTAATGACCGCTTTCCTTTTGGTCGGCTTGGATGGCTTGCTGATAGCACTCCCGGCATAGAGGTTCGTACTCTTCGGTTTCCCCCAGCAGTACTTGTTTGTCGTTCTTGACGGTACGGTGGGAGAACGAGGCGAGTTGGCCGCATTTCACACAGATGGCATGTACTTTGGAAACTTCGTCTGCAATGGCACACAGTCCCGGCATAGGACCGAATGGAATACCCCGGAAGTCCATGTCCAGTCCGGCAACAATGACGCGTATACCATTGTTGGCAAGCTGGTTGCATACATCAATCAGGCCGCTATCAAAGAACTGGGCTTCGTCAATGCCCACTACATCTATCTCTGAAGTGAAGAGCAGAATGCTGGCAGACGAGTCGATGGGAGTGGAGGCTATGGAATGACTGTCATGCGATACTACATCGGCTTCGGAATAACGGGTGTCTAT
The DNA here is from genome assembly GCF_013874375.1 of Bacteroides sp. CACC 737. Classification (NCBI taxonomy): domain Bacteria; kingdom Pseudomonadati; phylum Bacteroidota; class Bacteroidia; order Bacteroidales; family Bacteroidaceae; genus Bacteroides; species Bacteroides sp. CACC 737. Next base: position 24,563 of record NZ_CP059406.1, on the reverse strand, counting down.
GGCGGGCTTGAATATCTCTACGCGTTGTTTGGCAAATTTTGCCCGTTTCAGTCTCCTTATCAGCTCTTCGGTTTTGCCGGAAAACATAGAACCGCAAATGACCTCAATTCTTCCCCTGCGTTTGGTTTCCTGTATATGATCTTCTGAGAATAATACCATGCTTTCGAGTGTTATATTTAAGCGCAAAAGTAACACTTTTGTTTGCTTTCCGATATTTTTTCATTATTTATTTCTACATTTGTAGCGTTAACACGGACTGTGTAAAGGATATGCAAACCTTATTAAATGACATAGAATTAGATATTCAGGAATTGAAATGTTTGATGCAAGCCATTTCAAGTGATACCAATCCGACATTGAGGATTGTGGCAAAACGGAATATCCAGCAGATGAAGGTACGCTTGGAGGCGTTGCAAGAACTGCTTGAGGAGGCGCCAACGGCTGTTGTGCCGCCCCTGAAGGAAATCCCTACTGCTACTACTCCTTTGGCTGGACCGGTTTCTCCGGTTGTACCGGTCGTCCCTGATACAATGAAGATGGTATGTGAGGAACCGGAAACAGTTCATACGGCTGAAGCGCTCCAGACTGTTGTAACTTCGGCATCTCCTATTTTGGCAGAACGTATCAAGCCTGCCAAGGATTTGAGACATGCCATCAGTCTGAACGATTCATTCCGTTTTGTCCGCGAGCTGTTCGCAGGCGATGCTGCACGGATGAATGAAGTGGTACGACGTTTGGGTGAGGCCCCTTCTTTGGACAAGGCTATGGATATTTTCGTTTCGGAAGTGCAGCCGGATGAAGAGAATGAAGCCGCTGTCGATTTTATGGAACTCCTCAAAAAATATTTCAGCTAAACAACCGATAAGTATGGGAAAACTTTATGTAGTGCCTACCCCGGTAGGGAATTTGGAAGATATGACATTCCGTGCTATCCGGATTCTGAAAGAAGTGGATTTAATATTGGCTGAGGATACACGTACTTCCGGCATATTGCTGAAACACTTCGAAATAAAGAATGTGATGCAATCTCACCATAAATTTAATGAACATAAAACGGTTGAAAGTGTTGTTAATAGAATAAAGGGGGGAGAAACTGTAGCTTTGATTTCGGATGCAGGTACACCGGGTATATCCGACCCGGGCTTTCTGGTGGTCAGAGAGTGTGTGCGCAACGGCATCGAAGTGCAATGCCTGCCGGGAGCGACAGCTTTTGTGCCGGCATTAGTGGCTTCCGGATTGCCGAATGAGAAGTTCTGTTTTGAAGGTTTTCTTCCACAGAAGAAAGGAAGGATGACTCGCCTGAAGGCATTGGCCGGGGAGCGTCGTACCATGGTGTTCTATGAGTCTCCCCACAGATTGGTAAAAGCTTTGGCGCAGTTTACCGAACATTTCGGTGCCGGACGTCAGGCATCTGTTTCGCGGGAAATTTCAAAGGTGCACGAAGAAACGGTGCGTGGAACGCTTACAGAATTAATAGAACATTTCACGGCGAACGAACCGCGCGGTGAAATTGTGATTGTAGTAGCAGGAATAGACGATTAAATAACTTCATTAACCAAACGTAAAACGAAAGCGTATGAAAAAGTTAGCAGTTTTAATTGTATGCGCGGCTGTAATGGCTTCGTGTGACAGTTTCTCTGGTGGCAGTAAGAACCAGCTGAAAGCTGAAAATGATTCTTTATTGATGGAACTGACTCAGCGTAATGCTGAATTAGACGAGATGATGGGTACTTTCAATGATATTTCAGAGGGATTCCGCCAGATTAATGCGGCGGAGAGCCGTGTGGATTTGCAACGTGGCGCTGTGGCAGAAGGCTCTTTGAATGCCAAGCAGCAGATTGCGTCGGACATTGAATTTATCCGTAAACAGATGGAAGAGAACAAGGAGCAGATTGCCAAACTGCAATCTATGTTGAAGAACAGCAAAAACAACTCTGTTCAGTTGAAGAGAGCTGTAGAATCTTTGACTCAGGAGTTGGTGGCAAAGACCCAGCGTATTGAAGAATTGCAGGCTGAGCTGGCTTCCAAGAATATCCGTATCCAGGAACTGGATGCTGCCGTGACCGGCTTGTCTAGTGAGAAGGAGGAATTGACTGCCGAAAATGAGGCGAAGGCCAAAACCGTTGCCGAGCAAGATAAGGCACTTAACACAGCTTGGTTTGTGTTTGGCACAAAGAAGGAGCTGAAAGACCAGAAGATATTGACAAATACCGGGCTTTTCAAAAAAGGCCAGGTGCTGAAAGATTCTGATATCAACAAGGACTACTTTACACAAGTGGATATCCGTACGACAAAAGAGATTAAACTATACTCCAAAGATGCTGATATCTTGACCACTCATCCTGCTGGCTCTTATGCGTTGGAGAAAGATGATAAAGGACAGCTGACTTTGAAGATTACAAATCCGAAAGACTTCTGGAGTGTGTCCAAGTATTTGGTAATCCAAGTAAAATAACACTGTTATAAGATTGATACAGAACGGACGCAGGTTATTGGAATTGATAATCTGCGTCTATTTTTATATATACCTTTCCTTTAAGTAATGGCATCTCAATATAAAAACCTCTTTTTTGATCTGGACGATACGCTTTGGGCATTTTCCCTTAATGCACGTGATACATTCGAAGAAATGTATCACAAGTATGACTATGGTCGTTTCTTTCGCTCTTTCCTGCATTTCTATACTCTTTATCAGCATCGTAATACAGAGCTGTGGGAAGAATACGGTAGAGGGCAGGTCAGTAAGGAAGAGTTGAACCGCCAGCGTTTCCTATATCCTCTGGAGGCAGTAGGGGCGAGGGATGTTGCTTTGGCTGAGGCTTTTTCTGATGATTTCTTTTCGGTCATTCCCACAAAAAATCGGCTGATGCCGCATGCTTATGAGGTGCTGGAATATTTGGCGGGGAAATATAACCTCTATATCCTTTCCAATGGTTTCCAAGAACTGCAATGTCATAAGATGCGTTCGGCGGGTATCGACCGCTTTTTTAAGAAGATTGTTCTCTCTGATGACATCGGTATCTTGAAGCCCTGGCCCGAAATCTTTCATTTTGCACTTTCTGCCACACAATCCGAGGTGCATGATTCTTTGATGATAGGCGATAGTTGGGAAAATGATGTGATAGGAGCCAAAGGAGTGGGTATGCACCAAGTGTTTTATAATGTAACCGGGAAGGAAGAACTGCCTTTTCAACCGACTTATCATATCAGTAATCTGAAAGAATTGATGCAGATTTTGTGACATTGAAATTTTTAATTGTACTTTTGTCTGCAGAAACGTATATTATACAGCTATGGACACAATCTTACCTTTCGCTCTACTTTGTTTTACCTCCTTCTTTACGTTGACAAACCCTCTCGGCACCATGCCGGTGTTTTTGACCATGACGCATGGAATGACGGACCGTGAACGGCAGTCGGTAGTATCGCGCGCCACTTTGGTTGCCTTTATTACGATTATGGTCTTTACGTTTGCGGGACAGTTCCTCTTTAAGTTCTTCGGTATCTCTACCAATGGTTTCCGTATTGCCGGTGGAGTTATTATCTTTAAGATTGGCTTCGATATGCTGCAAGCCCGTTATACTCCAATGAAGCTGAAAGACGAGGAAATCAAGACTTATGCCGATGATATTTCCATTACTCCTCTTGGAATTCCGATGCTTTGTGGTCCCGGTGCCATAGCCAATGCCATTGTGCTGATGCAGGATGCCCACACCATTCAGATGAAAGGAGTTCTTATAGGAATGATTGCCTTTATTTATCTGATTACCTTTTTCATATTGCGTGCTTCTACGCGGTTGGTCAAAATTTTGGGTGAGACGGGAAACAATGTGATGATGCGCCTAATGGGACTTATCCTGATGGTTATTGCCGTTGAGTGTTTTGTCAGCGGAGTGAAACCTATATTGGTGGATATATTGAAAGAAGGAGGCATACCATCACTGGCACACCTCCTCTAAACACTTTATTTATAAAAACACATTGGGAAAATTCCCAAGTTTCTTTAGGCTACTATTGATTAATAGCCTGGATTTTGTTCTATGTTCGGATTGGCATTGATTTCACCGACGGGAATCAACGGGAGCGCTTTCTTGGAGTCGCGGTTGAATGTACGCGCTTCTTCGCTCAATACGTCGTGCCATCCTCTGTCATTAACGTCCGTGTAGCGTGTAACGGTTTCACCGCGGCGCATAACATCGAAGTAGCGCTGTCCTTCACCTACAAGTTCCTTGCGGCGTTCGATGTAGATGCGGTCTAATGTGATGTTTCCGCTGGTTACTTGTTTGCTTTCATCCGTTGTGCGGTTGGAGATGATATCGTTCAGCAAGTTGGCAGCCTTGTTCTTGTCTCCGGCTTGGAAAGCTGCTTCTGCTGCTGACAAGTAAACTTCTGACAAGCGCAGCAATGGGACATTGGAGTAACGTACATCTCCGTTTACAGCAGGCATTTTGTTGATGTAAACTTTACGTTTGTCAAATCCTCCTGCTGCCGCTGCCAATAATATGTCGTTACGGATGTCTGCCGGGTCGGATGTAAGCATGTCAGAGAAGTCTTTTGTGACAATTACATCTCCATATCCGGGAGAAGCGCCAGCCTTGTCTGCATATAAGTAGGCAATACCTTCACGGTCTGTCCAGTCAGTATTGTTGTTGATGGAAATCTCGAACATGATTTCTTTTGAATGATTGGCATCACTTTTGCTCCATGCAGCAACATATTCTGACGGTTTCCAAAGTTTGTAAGACGAGTTTGATATGATGTCTTCAGCTACGGATAAAGCCTTGCTCCATTCGCCTTTTGTCATATATACACGTACCTGCAAGGCTTTGGCAGCCCAAAGGTTGACATAACCCACTTCATTGGTTTTGGGCAGTGCATTTGAGTTGATTGCATCTGTCAAATCCTTTTCAATAGCCTCATAACATTGGGCTACCGTGCTGCGGCTTGGCTTTTCTGTCGATTCCAGCGGGGAGGTAGCGATGGGCACACCGAGTGAGCTGCCTTGATCTACTGTATAAGGTTTACCGTAGATACGTGTAAGGTCAAACAGTGCCATGGCGCGCAGAACTTTTGCTTCTGCATCATATTGGTCAATAGTGGCTTTTGCCTCTGCCGCGTCGGTCAGGTTGCCACTTTCTGCTGCCTGAATCAGACGGTTGGCGCGTGCTATGACTACATAAGGCATCTGCCATACGGCTGTTGAGGTGGTGAAATTGTCGGCAGTTGTATATTCCATATAGTAGTAGAAGTTTGCTCTTCCACTTCCACCGTTATATTCATATTGGATATCTTCCCCTCTCATGTCACCGTATACGAACATGAGGCGTCCATAATAATTAATCAGGCTACTGTTACCTTTAACGGCAGCATAAAGTCCCGTCCGCACATTGGCCAAATCATCGCTGTTCTTGATTGCGGTTTCAGCATCTATTCCGTCTGCGGGTGACTGATCCAGCCAACTGTTGAGGCATGATGAAGTGCTGACTGCCATAGCTGCGCAAAGCGTTGCTGTGTATAATGTCTTTAATATTTTCATTTTCGTATCTTTATTAGTTAGAAATTCAATTCTATTCCGAATGTATATGTTCTCAATGCCGGAGTCTCAAATGTGCATAGTCCGTCTACACGCATTTCCGGATCTACAAATAAGTCTTTAGATTTCCATGTAAGCAGGTTGGACCCCGAGAAGTAAATTCTTGCCTTGCTAAGTCCAAGCTTGTTGATATAGTTTTGCGGAATGCTTACACCTAATGTGAGGTTCTTCAGACGTAGATAATCAGTAGGCATCAGCCAGCGTGAAGACAGTGAAGCTACGCTTCCATATTCAAATTTAGGCAATGTGGCATTCGTGTCGCCCGGGCCGGTCCACATCTTTGAGATGTCGTAGTATGTCGGTACGGCACCACCGTATAGATGTGAACCGCCATTGGAGTGCTGCCAAGTGGAGTAGTCAAAAGCATCACCACCCAATGAATAAGTGAAAGTGAAGCCCAAGTCAATAAACTTCCATTTGAGGTTGTTGGTAAGACCGCCTTCTATACTAGCCTGATGCTTGCCTACAATAGTTTTGTTGGCTTCAGAGATATTGGTTGTTGTCTTGCGGGCATTCTCTGTTCCGTCATTCAGGTAGAACATTTCTTTACCGGTCTCAGCGTCGACTCCGGCGTATTCATAAACATAGTATGAATAGTAAGGTTCGCCTACACGGTGAATCAGTGGTCCTGATACGATTTCATTCTGCTGGCCATCCAGTTTGGTCAGTTTGTTGCTGTTATGTGCCATGTTCAGAGAAGTGGTCCATGTGAAATCCTTGTTTCTGAAATTGGTTGATGTAATGGTCAACTCAAAACCGGAGTTCTTCAGTGAACCGATGTTCTGCGGAGTGGTATATCCGTAATCGCCATCATAATATCCTCCGACTTGTGATACGGGGAGGTCGTATATAAGGTCACTGGTTTTACGCTGATAGTAGTCGAATGTTACGGAGATACGGTCAATGAATGAAAAGTCGAGACCGATATTCCATGTTTTGTTCTTTTCCCATTTCAGGTCCGGGTTTGCAATTCCGACGATTGACATTCCTGACTGTCCATTGTATATGACTCCATATTTATAAAGATTCATATAAGCGTAATAGTCTGATGGTTGCGTTCCGTTTACACCATATGACACACGGAGCTTTCCATCTGTCAATACACTCTTGACGGGATTCAGAAAACTTTCGTCTATGAATCTCCATGCTCCGGAAACCGACCAGAAACTTCCCCAACGGTTTTCTCTTGCCAGACGTGAACTTCCGTCGGTACGATAGCTGAGACCGAGATAATATCTGTCTGCGTAGTTATAATTGGCACGTCCGAGGAACGAAGTCATGCGATAGCTCTGTCTGTTGGTTTCGGCACTTGTTGAACCGGCATTTGTCAATTCGTACAAATCACCCGGATAGTCTTGGCCTGCCATATAGTTGAAAGCATATTCCGTATCTTGTGTTTCAAAACCAAGCAGGGCATCAATATTGTGCAGGCCGAAAGAGTTGATGTAAGAGAGCTGGGTTTGTGTATTCAGCTGGTCATTACGATTGACAATGCGCTGCATGACACCACCTGGAGCGCCATTGTTTGAGTGTCTGTCCCAAAGAACATCATTGGTACCTTGTGCGTAATCATAAGCAATCTTTTCACTTAAATTTAACTTGTCCCAAATATTATAGGTCAACTTGATTGTATTAAATGCCTTCATCAGGGTATAAACGTCAGAGCTGTGCTCTCTTTCATACAAAGGATTGACTCCAAATATGCCGCAACCATTGTTTAATGTGCCGTCTTCATTATAGGGAGTTGATGAGGGGCTTTGGAAGAATGCATAATTGGCTACAGGCCCATCATAGGAGGTAGCTTCATTGGTTTTGTTTTGTCTTACTTTTGAAAATTGGCTTGTAACCTGAACTTCAAAGTCTCCAAACTTATGAGTGAGGTTTGCATTACCAGTGAAACGTTCCAGACCTTGTTTGTAAATGATGCCTTCCTGATTGGTATAAGCGGCTGAGGTGTAGAATTTGGTACGGTCGTTGCCGCCAGATACGCTCAGCTGGTAGTTCTGATGAGAACCGTTACGGAAAAGCAGGTCTTTCCAATCCGTCCATCCGGTTGAGGGTTTTGAAGCGAAGTCCTCGATGTTCTGGTCTGCAAAAGTTGCGGCATCTGCATCGGACATGTTTCCGCTGTATAATCCATAATTCTTGAGACCGGTCCATAAGAGTTCGCGGCGTGAGTCACCGTCGAGCATAGGACGATAATCTATTGCCATGTTTGAAAAACCCCAGTCAGAGCGGAAACTTACATTTGTTTTACCTTGTTTTCCGCTTTTCGTCGTAATGACCACAACACCGTTAGCAGCACGCGAGCCGTAAAGAGAGGCAGCCGCCGCATCTTTGATAACTGTGATAGACTCGATGTCATTGGTATTGAGTGAAGACAGAATATCAGTTCCTGCATCACTATAAGTGAACTCGGATAAGTCTCCACTTGTTACCGGTGTTCCGTCAATAACATAAAGCGGATTGTTTCCGGCATTGATGGAACCCATACCACGTACACGAATACTGCTTACAGAACCTGGATTACTTGAACTTGAACCAAAAGTAACACCAGCGACATTACCAGAAAGCTTGTCGGCAACAGAAAGAACAGGTACATCTTCCAAGGTGGAAGTGTTTACAGTAGAAGCAGCTCCGGTAAATGATGCTTTTTTAAATGTACCGTAACCGGTAACCACAACCTCTTCAAGCAGCTCAGAATCGGATTTCAAAATTACCTTTACATGAGGTTTAATCGTTACTTCTTGGGTTTGCATACCAACAAACGAAATCACCAGAGTTTTCGCGGAACTACAATATATGTATATTGCTGAAAATTAATAATTTACAATCATTATAAAACAAGGCTTACTCTATTATATATTCTATATAAAGGTATATGGCGAAGGGAGGTAAGTGGTTTGAAGTACCCATTTCATACCATTTTGAATAATTAAAAGCTGATAATAAGCACGTTATTATTAAATTTCATTCTACCCTTTTAATTTGTGATGTACTAATTAACCCAACAAATGTTTTTTATTCAAGAATAACGATAAATTATATAGAGGAATTTATCTTGAAATATAGATTTTATCCATAAAAGTCCCAAAATTCTTTTTTGTTGAGAAATATTTAGTTTACATATATTATTTATAATGTATGAATGTGGAATATACATAGAAATATTCAATTATAATTGAAATATTTTATATCTTTGCATATAAACTAAATCATGTTTGAATATGAAAAATTATATCTCCCGTCCTTTATACATAAAGAGAATTGAACCGTTTATTGATAAAAGTATAATAAAAGTAATAACCGGCCAACGTAGGATAGGTAAAAGCTACATTCTTTTACAGATATCAGATATCATAAAGAAAAACATACCGGAAGCCAATATCATTTTTGTAGATAAAGAGCAACTTGCCTTCACGGAAATTAGGAACTACATGGATCTTTATCAATATGTTTTAAAGAAGGTTACTGGGCATAATCATAACTATCTTTTTGTAGATGAAATCCAAGAGATTGAAGAATTCCAATTGTGTCTGCGGAGTTTATTGAACGAAAATAAATGTGATATCTATTGCACCGGAAGTAATGCTAAAATGCTGTCCAGTGAACTTGCTACTCAATTGGCAGGAAGATATATAGAATTTCCCATTCACTCACTTAGCTATGGGGAATTCTTAACTTTCAATCAACGCCAAGACTCCACCGAAAGTCTAAAACTCTATCTTACATTCGGAGGTATGCCATACATTCATAATCTAACAATGGACAAGAATGTCATATTCGAGTATTTGAGAAACGTTTATTCTACTATCCTACTAAAAGATGTGGTTGCACGTGAATCAATCCGGAATGTATCTTTTTTAGAGAATCTCGTAGCTTATCTGATAGATAATACCGGCTCTCTTTTTTCTGCCCAGAATATTAGTAAATATTTAAAGTCGCAACACGTCAACATTCCCACGCAGACAATTCTGAACTATCTAAAGGCACTGTGCAATAGTTTCTTTATTTACAAAATTCAACGAGCTGAAATCCGAGGGATGAAAATCTTTGAGATTGGTGAGAAATATTATTTTGAAGATTTGGGATTACATAATTCCATACAGCATTTTGATTTTCGAAAAGACATCAACAAGTTAATGGAAAATGTTGTATGCATTGATTTATTAAGATATGGATATGAAGTATATGTCGGAAAGAGTGGCAATAAGGAAATTGATTTCATTGCTTCCAAGGACGACCATAAAGTCTATATCCAAGTAGCATATATGCTTCCCGATGATGCAACTGTTAGGCGAGAATTTGGCAATCTTTTGGAAATAGCAGACAATTACCCCAAATATGTAGTTACAATGGATGAAATGCAAAGCGGGGGAAATTACAAAGGAATTAAACAAATTTCACTGCGAAACTTTTTGTTGGCAGAGGATAAAGAAAGATTGTAAATCTATAATTTAATTTCCAATATGAGAAGAGTAAATCAACAGATTTCCTCTGACAGATTATATGAAACAAAGTTGGAGAATCGATACAAAAGCATTGTGATATTTGCATTATAATAAGATTATAATTTTTTTTTGTATAAAGCATTCACTTTATGGAGAAGAATACCCTTTCATAACCAATGGATATATATCCGCTGAATATTTTTGTGACCGTGTAGCTGAAACCGGAACATTAACCCGTTATATCACAAATGGTAACAATGTAGCTTTAATATCTTCTCGTCGTTTAGGAAAGACGGGCTTAATAGAACATTGTTTTCATCAAAAGACATATCGAAAAGGAATATTATATTTTCTTGATTGATATATATGCGACTAAGAATCTTCAAGAGTTTGTTTTTGAGCTTGGCAAAGGAATTATGAATGGTCTGAAACCACGAGGTAGAAAAGCGTGGGATTTGTTTTTAAGTTGCTTGTCATCGCTTCGGGCGGGAATTTCATTTGATTTTGCAGGAAATCCCGGTTGGAATTTGGAGATGGGAGATATAAAAACTCCTTCTATTACTTTGGATGAAATTTTTTATTATTTGGAGAAGGCCGACAAGCCCTGCCTGGTGGCTATTGACGAATTTCAAGCTATTGCCAAATATCCGGGAAAAAATATTGAAGCTGTATTGCGTACCCATATTCAGCATTGCGCAAATGCAAGATTTATTTATGCAGGTTCCCAACGGCATATGATGGGCGAAATATTCACAAGTCCAGCACGCCCTTTCTATCAAAGTACAGCCATCATGGAATTACATCCAATAGACATAGGAACTTACACAAAGTTTATTAGGAAACATTTCCTCATAGCCAATAAAGACATTACAGAAGAAACTGTTCAGAACGTATATGAACGTTTTGAGGGCATTACATGGTATATTCAATTCATCTCCAACTCATTGTATGCAATGACAGCTACAGGTGAAATTTGTACGGCAGACAAAGTGAGCATAGCGATCGAAAACATTTTGTCTCAGTTGAATTTTACTTATTCCTCTCTTCTTTATCAACTTCCTCCCAAACAAAAGGAGGTATTGTTTGCCATTTGCAAAGAAGGAAAAGCAAGGGAAATAACTTCTTCCAGATTCTTGAAAACCTATAAATTGACAGCCAGCTCAGTACAAGGAGCTATAAAAGGATTGTTGGACAAGGATTTTGTTACTTGTGAACTTGGAGAATACAAGGTTTACGATAAATTCTTTGAAATATGGTTATTGAAGCAGTCTAAATAAGATTGATATGTCAGTGCATCTGCAATGATTTGTGTTGCCCTCTTTATACAACAAGAACCAGATTTCGTTATATTAAAAAAGGAGAGTATTCTAAATTTAGATACTCTCCCTCTTTTATTCATCTGATTTGCACAATCTAATGTGGCACTTTATCATTTCTGCAAATTGGGATTATTCGTTACTTCACGCTCTGGAATTTCAAAGATCAATCTGGAGTCATCGTATGAGATCGTTTCACCAGTCAATGCGTAGTTGTTGTCACCACGTACCATTGATTTGTGGAAACGTTTCAAGGTAAGTAAACCTCGTCCTTCGGCCCACATTTCTACACGCCAGTTGTAGTATATGTTTTCCAGTAATTGATCAGCATTCATATTGTCCACTTCTGCAGCCGTGGCCTGATCCCGCTGTTCTAATAGAGCCTTCAATGCTGCTTTTGCCTCGGGCAGATGATTTGCCCGTGCATTGGCTTCAGCATTTATCAGGTACATCTCTTCAACTCGCATGTAAACAATATCATTTGTCCATGTACGGTCTCCCATTGCTTTTCTTCCGGCATCATAAAATTTATACCAGCTAATCAATACAGACGGATGAAACCACTGTTTACGAGTATCTGTTTCAGGTATTTCATTATACAGATTATGGTCTATCATTTTATAATCACCTGCAGAACAGTAGCTATAAGTGAAATAATCTACCTGTCCCCAGAATGTGGGCAAACCTCCGGTGTTATCTTTGGTAATATCAAATGCCCACATCCATGAACCGATATTGATACTCCGGAATCCAGATTCGATAATTTCAGTTTCACTCATCAAAGGATATCCTGAGTTATTGATAATATCGGAAGTTAATGCAGCAGCATTCTCATATTCACCTTTGGTCAAATAAACATAGGCAAGTATTCCTTTAGCTGTCCATTGGTCGATTTGGTCCTTAGTGCCGTTGGGACGACCAATACCTGCTGCTTCCAACTCTTCCAAAATATTTATTGATTCCTTCAAGTCGATAATAACCCGTTCATACACTTCCTCCACTGTGGAGAGTCCTAATGTCTCTGCTGTGGTTTGAGAACGGTAAAGAGGTATGGCCTTAGCATTTTTATCAATATCGTAAGGTTTTGCATATAAATTCACCAAATTGAAATACGAGTGAGCCCTCAAAGCTTTTGCTTGTGCATAATAATTTTGGTTATCCTCATTAGCCGGTACACTTTCATCTCCTCCTACAGTGTCAAATATTTCATTGCAGGCCTTGATGATGCGGTAATAATACCTCCACAGCATGTAGGTTCTGTTTTTTGTGGTAGTATTACACTGCAATCTAGCTGCATCGCTAAACCAGCCGTAGGTTTCTCCGCTCATTGCCAGATCCCCACTCATTAAATCTGTGGCAATATCAATGGATTTTTGTCCGAAATCGTCGTGATTCGTTGTACCGCCTGTCTGCCAGGCAAATGTTGTGGAATACGTACCTAATGCCTGACCTAACATGATATTAGGATTCCACACTGCATTTTCTTTTATCTGGTCAGATGAAATATATCCATTTGGATCTTCCTCCAGAAAAGATTCTTTACAGCCAGAAAGCACCAAGGCTACTAATGCAGAACAAGCTGCTATTTTATATATTACATTTCTCATATTCAAATGATTTTATTGTTAGAACTGAATCTTAATACCTCCCATAATAGTACTCAATGGAGCATACTGACTTCTGTCAGAGCCTCCGGAATCCTCATTAGGATCTGTACTGACGGTATTTCCTGCCATTGAGACAAATCCCTTACGAGCCGAAATGAACATCAGGTTGTCACCGGAAACATAAACCGACAAGGAACCAATGTTCATTCTATTCATCCATTTTTTAGGGAATGTGTAGGATAATCTTACATTGGATAAATTCAAATAAGAACGACTGGTAATGAACCGAGTAGAAGATGCATTTGTATATTCATCATATCCGGAAGTTAAACGTGGCACGTCTGTTATATCACCCGGCTTTTGCCAACGATTTTCAATGTCATTATGCCAGTTTCCACTACCAGGTGTATTGTTAGACATTAATGTAGCATATACACCGTCGTAAGCATATCCTCCTAAGCTATAGGAGAAAGTCGTATTTAATTCGAAACCTTTAACAGCTAAATCAAAACCGAATCCCCCTTGTAAAGTCGGAATACCTGATTTCCCGACATATTTCTTAGTTGCGTTGTTATAATCGGAGGTCTTTTCTACTTCCAAACGCTCTATTTTATTGTTCTGCTGGTAAGTTACCATATCTGTAATCAAGTCCTTGCTTCCATCGGCTTTTACATTATAGTATGAGTTGTATAATGCCATACCGGTTTCTGGATCTACACCGGCATACTCTCTTATATAGAAATCATACAGAGAATGTCCTTTCGACCATCCGTAAGCACCTTGTATCTCCAATGGCTTTTCTTTTCCTGTGGTATCATCCATAGGCATCTGGGTCATTTTATTCTTATAATGTCCACCATTAACACGTAAATCAAGACTTATATCATTCGTTTTCACAAGATGTGCCACCAAAGAAAATTCGAGACCCTTATTGACCATTTTACCGTCATTGACGGGGTATTGTGCATATCCCAGCGATGGAGATACTTGCTTTAGGAACAACATATCTTTGGTAGTCTTATTATAGTATTCCACTTCACCTTCCAAAATATCGGCTATATTAAACTCGATACCAGTATTCCATGTTTCGCTGCGTTCCCATGTCAAATCAGGATTACCTTTATATTTAAAGCTAAAACTGATTTCATCATTTAGGTTACCGATCGTATACAAATCATTGTAAGGATAATAACCTGCAATGGTAGGATTGGTGATAAAGTCTTGGTTACCCAACACACCCCAACTTAACTTGTATTTCAAATTCTTCAACCAGCTCACGTCTTTCATGAAATTTTCGTTAGTGATGGCCCAGGCGGCGCCGATAGAACCGAATGTTCCCCATTTCTGTCCTTTGGCAAAACGTGATGAACCATCACGTCTTAATGTTCCATGAAAGAAATATTTATCGTTATAATCATATCTAATTTGTCCGAAGTAGCTTTCCATGTCAAACCCGTAGGTTTGAGAATCCATATAGTCCATAATTACAGCATTAGACCATTCTGTATTGTTAGGACGAACAATCTTTGATTTCTGGCCATAGTTGTCAGATGACTTGTAGAATGTAGATTCATGCGCAACGAATGCATCGAGATTGTGCACACCAAAACTTTTCTTCCATGACAATATCTGGTTTGACGTGAAGCTGAAGAATGTACTCATGTTTTTGAAAATACGTCCTAACCCCTCTGCATCACCATAATATGGATTTGTCAATTCATTGTTTTTTGTACCAAGATATTGCAATCCAAAGTTTACCGTTCCTTTGAAGTCTTTCAAGAAAGTTGCTTCAAACATGGCATTGCCGTTGAATGAATGAGATTGGTACTCATTCTTGTCCAATTGAATCGCTCCGGCTGGATTTACGCCTGAAGCGTAAGGACGTCCATAACCTTCAGCCATACCATAATCATACAGATATCCTCCGACCACATTATCCTTTATTTTATTGCCATCTGCATCACGTTGGAATACCGGAAATATGGAAGGCATAAAATTAATGAATTGGAAACCATTGTTCATGTTGTCACCTTGACCGGGCTTATTCAGTTCCATATAGCTATAAGCCATATTAACATTTGATTTCAACCATGAAGTGATGTCTTGAGACAGATTGGAACGGGCATTAAAACGTTCAAAATCAGAACCTATATAGTATCCTTCATCTTTCAAGTAACCGAAAGAGGTATAATGTGATAACTTGTCGCTGCCTCCTGATATCTTAACATTGGCTTCTACTTTTTCTCCTGTACGGAAAATATAATCTTCCCATTTCTCCGGAGTAAATTTGCGGACTACACCTGCCTTGAATTTGCCAGTAGAAGGGTCTATGACATCTCCCGTACTCCACATATTATATCCTTTGTATATTCCAGTATTTTGATAGCCTTTTTGAGGATCGTCATATCCCCACAGCAGCTTGCTTGCCATAGCTGCTGCAGCAGCTTCATCACGTCCACCAGCATATTGATATTTATTTTTAATGCCTTCCCATGTCAGCTCAATGAACCGCTCGGGACTTTCCATCGTATCATAAAGAGGTATTATACGGGTGTTGATACCATATTTTACATTTGCTTCAACTTGCGTTTTTCCTTTTTTACCTCTTTTGGTGGTCAGCAAAATTACTCCATTGGCAGCTCTTGAACCATATAGAGCTGTTGCTGTTGCGTCCTTCAATACGGTAGTTGACTCTATGTCTGAAGGATCAATTCCACTTAAATCTGAACCAAAGGGGATTCCATCCACTACATACAGCGGAGCACGGCTTGAATTTACAGAACCTAAACCGCGAATTCTGATGCTTGCATTTGAGCCGGGTTGTCCACTAGTTGAAATAACTTGTACACCTGCTACTTCACCGGTTAGCGCTTTAGATAATTCGGACGGATTTTTGTTAGCAATACGGTCTCCTTTAATTTCAGTAGCGGAACCTGTGAAGGATCTTTTTGTAGCAGTACCATAGGCAACAACTACAACTTCATCCAAAAGTTCAGTATCACTCTGCATGACAACCCGTACATGCGGCTTAATTGTAACCTCTTGAGTCTGCATGCCGATGTACGAAATTACCAGAGTTTTCGCGGAACTACACTATCTGTATTCTGTTGATAATAAAGAATATACAATAAGTCAAAGAATTGGCTAAAACAAGGAATACTCTTTTCAAAGCTGTCCTATATGGTCTACAATAAACAAAACCTTACTTATTGATACCATTAACAAATGTAATATTTTGATTAATAGTTATTTGAGTGTTAATTAATGTACTGCAGTTGTAAAATTAGCATTCCTCTTTTTAAAAGAATGGGTGATTATGTCAATATCTATCATTTGTTTATTTTTCGTTGAATATTTACTTGTATTATTTATTTCATCCATAAGAATATTGCATTTCATGTAAATACTATTTTAAATTACAGAATAACTATTCCTATTTCAAATAGAGAAAGTCTGTGTTTGTCGGATAAAAAACTAATGAACTTATGAGGTTATTTCTAAAGGATCTTAAATAAATTACTTTATAGTTTTTTGTGTAAAAGTTCAAAAATAAATTCATTTTATACAAATATCGTCTTTAATTAGTATTATCGTAATGTACACTACGGATAATAGTGGACTTGATGTAAAATAATAGGTGTATTATGAAATTCTATGGTCAAAAAAGAGTTGGCTGTTTTAAAGAATATAGCAGAACAGTTTCAAGAAGAATCGCAAATGCCGGTTTTAGTAGGAAGAAAGCGCATCGGGTAAGACCTCACTTTTATTGAAATCAACGGATGAAAGACCGACATCGTATTTTTTCATTTTATGAATTGGTCGAAATTAACACAATCCTGAACGGATAGGTTGGGGGATATTGAAGAAAAAAGTCACAATCAACAAAGAATGGAAAAACTGCTCTGTTTCTTATAAAGGGCTTTCTTTGGAAGATATGTAATCTTGAAATAACACTTCCCCCTGAAGTCTTTTGTTGGATTAAGAGAAGAAAGCCACCCATTTCGCAATGATGGCTTCTCAAAAACACTTTATTATGAAATTCCGGTATGTTCAACCGGATGAATCATCATAATTGCCGCATTATTATTGTTGGGGTAATGCAGCTTGATTAGTCTGCACAGATAGCGCTTCTGTGTCATTTTTCCGTATAACATGTCCTTTGAAGTATTAATTCTGGTCGCTCGGAGAAAGCTGAGAATTATTCTCTATTTCAGAGAGAGGTAACTGGTAAAGGAACGGCCTGTCTTCTTGGTTATAACGGAACTTACCGGCAGAGAAGTGATTATTATTTTCTGCGCCCCAAGTTTCATCTGTACGATCTACAGGAATATTCAAACGACGATTATCAATATATTCCAAACCTTCACCCCAGAACTCTACACGTTTCTGATAAATGATTTCCTCTATCAGGTCAGCCTTGTTCGTGAAAGTGTAATTATAATCGGGCTGGCGGTCTTCATAAAGCTATTCAGTTCAGTCACTGCTTCAGCAGAACCCTTGTGAGCCAAAGCTTCCATTTTTATCATGTAAGCTTCTTCTGAACGCAGGTAAATATAATCTCCCAGTTCCATCCGCTGAACACACCGGCCTTGATGTTATCACGACCTGTACCGATAAATTTTACGGCTTGGTATTCCACGGCAACTGGAGACTGAGTGTCACGAATCAATGTTATACGATTACCGGAGTCATCTGTTACACCTGTAGAACGGTCGCAGCAGAACCATTGCAGACGGATATCAGTATCCGCGATACGGTCTACTAATGGCTTAAAGGCAGCGCGCCATACACCGATGCCGGCATAACCATCGCCATAAGTATCCATCTGCGAGAAGAAAGACATATAAGTTGTACTATTGTCTGCTGTAACATCGCTACCGAATACTACATCCGGCAAGCTGATATTACTGAATCCTTGGAGTATCTGGTCTTCACTCTGCAATATAGGGAAATTATCAATCACCACCTGCGCATACTTTATCGCCTCATCCCATTCATGGATAACCATGTTCGCACGAGCCAAATGCATAGCTACCACGCAGCCATCCATATCAGTGGGTGAGGAAGTACGCGTCATATCCAATTCTTGAACAAGTCGAAAGCAGTAGTAAGGTCACTCTTGATTTGTTCATAGATTTGGGCTACAGTAGCACGTGGCTGGTCACCTTCCGTATCCTCTGTAATAAGCGGTACACACGGAGACTGGGAGAAGTCATATTTCTCTCCACGGCCCATTTCGTTCCATCCGCACCGGTATAGTAGGAATGCTGGTATAAGTAAGTCAGTTGTAAGTAGGCGTAGCCACGGAAACCAAGAGCGATGGCACGATATTTCAAATTGGCGGGATCTTCACTGCTGGGGTCAATCAGCTTGAGGATGTTGTTGGCATTGGCTATGACACGATAGTACTCTTTCCAACGGTTGTTGGTCGGAGTATAGTTCTGTTGCCAGTAATCCAGCAAATAATGATACATACTCATAGCGAAACGTCCGGTCATAATCATATCGTTGCCCATCAGGATGTTAAGTAATCAAAACTCTTTTGACCGAAATAGTTGTGACTCATATTGACGTCAACATACTGTTGCATATCAGTATACATACCTGCCACAGCAGCTGAAAAAGCCTTATCAGGATCTTCCTGAGCCACATTGCCCAGTTGGTCTTCAGTCAAATAAGCGGTAACATCAGCATCTTCAATGCAAGATGTAAGCAGGCCCCCGACAAGAAGCACCTGCATCATATATTTCATTATCTTCATATACAATTTTATTTTTTAGTTTAGAATGTAAGGTTGATACCTCCGGAAATCACACGCATCGGAGAATAGCCTCCATATTCATTATCAGAACCAGCCATTGCCACACGAGGGTCAAATCCCTGACGTTTGGACCACAAGCCGAGATTATCTGCCGTAGCATAGATACGCAGTTTCTCAACACCCAATTTCTGCATCAAGTTCTTCGGCAATGTGTAGCCCAAAGTGATGTTACGGGATGCTGAAGTAGCTGGCCTTTACCAGATTGAGGTCTGATTGCTGAGTGAAAGAGTTGGAAGCATTGTCGGCATTCCAAATAGGAAGTGAACCTTGACCGGTCTCAGGGTTGAATGTTTTCCACATATCCTTATTATGACCTACGTAGAATGAAGAGCTCATGCCGGACAGATAAGAGTAGTCATAAGCATAGCCACCAATCTGGAAAGCCGTTGCTATAGAAAGGTCAATTCCCTTGTAAGAGAAAGTAGTGCTCAAACCACCGTTGAAATCGGGCAGCGCAGATTTTCCAATGAAGTAGCGGGTTGCGTCTGCATAAGTGGTGGTGGTAGTACGGCCTGTCACTTCCCCCTTTCTCGTTTGTCTCATCCATGTACCACATGGCATTTCCTTTTTCGTCCATGCCGGCATACATAAAGTATAGTATTCAAAGCGGCTCTTACCTCGCGCAGGTTGAACGGACCCGGAAGTGATACCATTTTCACGGTTTTCTTCGGGTAATGTCACAATACGGTTTCTTGTAGTGGGAGCCTACGAGCGATACCGTCCACTTCAGGTCAGACTGATTGAAGATATCCACATTCACTTCAAACTCTATACCAGTGTTCTTCATCGCACCCAGATTTTCCCAGTTATACGGCCGTCCGGCTGTAGAGAAAGCTACGGGACGCTTGAAAAGCATATCGTCCGTACGACGGATAAAAATATTCGAATTGAACCGTATACCTCTATCGAAGAGACGGAAATCTACTCCCACGTCAAAAGTCTTCTGCTTTTCCCAGGTCAAGTCCGGATTACCGTAGAATTCCGGTGAATAACCCAGCTCTGAACCATTCCAAGTAACTGTGTATTGGTCTTGATTAAGGCGTGTACACATAGGCATAGTCATATTCCGAAAGGATGCTTTCATTACCCTGGGTACATAAGATGCACGCAGTTTCAAGTCGTTCAACCAAGAATTTGTACCTTCCATGAATGCTTCGTTGGAAATACGCCAAGCAGCACCTACCGACCAGAAATTACCCCAACGGTCCAAAAAGCGGGAAGTACCGTCCGCGACGGAAAGCGGCAGAAACGTAATATTTATTGCTATAGTCGTAGTCTGCCATACCGAAATAACCCTCGATGTTATGGTTTGCCGTGTAGCTATTGATGTATTGCATTTGTCCACCGTGTCCAGTTCCGGATTGTTCGGATTAAAGAAGTTGGTCTTCTGTCCTGCCAAATACTGATATTCATACTTGTAGTACTCGTGACCTATCTTGGCCGACAGGTGGTGGTTATCGCCAAATACATTGCTGTAAGCCAGAATCTGGTTGAAGTTGGTAGTCGTAGTGTTGTAGCTTCCTTTGTACCCACGACCACCGAAAGACTGTCCGTCACCGATGAGCGGAGTGTAGAATACTGTCTGGCTACTGTTCGTGAAATCATAACTATAGTTTGCTGTAAACTTGAAATTCTTCAAGAACGAGATTTCCAGATACGAGCGTGAAAGTCAGATTATTGTACACAGTTTCACGAATATCCTCTTTCATATTGGCTATCACATTCTGGTTAGTAGCCGTAGGACGTTTAGATGTACCGTCTGTTTCACCATTTCCCGGCATCATACATGGGGCTTCCATCCTCATAATATTTCATGTTACCTTCTGCATCATAGGCATGAACCGGAAAGATAGGAGCCCAAGAACGTGCTACTTCGAAAGGATTGGAGGCAGCTCCGGCATTCTCTTGTACACCATTCTGAGTTGCTTTGGAATATCCTACATTGGTACCTACCTTCAACCAGGATTTCAACTGGGAGTTAACGTTGGCACGAGCTGTAAAACGCTCATAAGAAGAACCTAACACATAAGAGTCATTATCCAGAAAGCCCATAGATACATAAAAATCTGTACGGTCATTACCCCCGATGCAGATATATTGTATTCTTGGCGGAAGGCATTGTCGAACAAGGCATCGGCAAACCGAATCATTATAACGCAAACGTGCATTGGGGTTAAGTTTTCCATCAGGTGTTACTAAATATTCTCCTTGCGGGATGATATATGCATTGTAATTACCCAGTTCGCCCAGTAAATCCTGACTGGCTGCTAAATTAGAGTCTTCAATGGATTTTCCAGCCGCCCAATAGGTATTACGAAGACCATACCAAGACAAACGATAGAACTCTTCCGGATCAGTAGCCATATCATAATCTTTGTACGCACGCTGTGCCACACCCCAGGTACCGTTAAAGTTGATGGCCACCTTGTCTTTGCGTCCGGTCTTGGTAGTAATCATGACCACACCACCAGCTGCGCGGGAACCATACAAAGAGTTGGATACAGCATCTTTCGACACGTTCACTGAAGCAATGTCCGTAGGGTTATGTCCGACCAACTTACCGTTGAAGGGCACACCATCTACTACAATCAGCGCATTGTTGCTGGCTGAAATAGAACCGATACCGCGCAATACGATATTGGCATCTTGTCCCGGCTGGCCGGAAGAGCTTACAACCTGCAAACCGGCCACAGCTCCTTCTAGTGCATTGGACACGGATGTAGCTTGTGAATTACTGATAATCTCATTCTTTACACTGCTGATAGAGCCCACCAAATCTTGTTTGCGTTTAGTGCCATAAGCCACTACTGTTACTTCATCAAGTATCTCTGTATCAGGCATCATAACCACTTTTACGCTCGGTTTGATTACCACTTCTTGAGTCTTCATACCGATGTATGAAATCACCAGAGGTTTTCGCGGAACTATATTTTATTTATCTTATTAATAATCAGATAATTATGCTATGGTGCTAGAAATAAACTATAGCGAAATTTCCTTTCTCACAAGGTATGTGTATGGAGGACGACGCCATAAAACCTTACTGCTGTGATACTATTTGTAGGATTAACAACCAGGTTATCAGATGTATACCATAAAGTTAATACGCTGCTTAAAGATTTTAAATGATTCTTCCTCTTATATGAAGCATGTCTTTTGTCAATATCTATCATCCTAGCTGCTTTCAATGAAGTATTTACTCTACATTGTCATTTTATTAGCGAAACTACTAAAATCTATGTAAAAGAATATTTCAATAGCTTCAGAAAACAGCAAATTCAAAACTTTCTGATTGGCTAAACAATCAAGACAACAATTGTTTCCTCATAGCAGTTTTCATCATTTTGCTTCCACGCTTCCACCCGTTCCTTATATCCCTCTATTTATCGGCATTACAGATGCTGTGGAAGCAATGCAAAAGTGTGGAAGCAAATTTTGCTTCCAACACCTCCAATCTGTTTAAATATTGATAACACACCAATGTTAATCTTCTATTCACACTATACTGTATCTAATTGATTATAAATAGTTTCTTGCTGCAAGATTTTGCAAACCTATTGCAGTGATACTGCAAAGCTGTTGCAGTGGTACTGCAAACTAATATGCAGTGCGGCTGCAAGCAATATGCAGTGGTACTGCAAGCAATATGCAGTGGTACTGCAAAACGTATGCAGTGAGTTTGCAGCGAGCAGGTTGAAACAGAATAGTGAGTGAACAGACTTTAAAGGAGAAGTATATGACTAATGATATGAAAGTGCAGTATTGACTATGCTAAGTTCGTGTTTTTTTAGGCAAAAGGCATGAGTGCATGGTTCTTTCTAAATCATGTTACTATAGTCATATCCATTACATTCGTATACACTTGTGTGGTTTTAAACACTTTTATGCCCCAATAATTTTTGCACTGTTGTAATGTTTACTCCATTATAAATCAATAGAGTTGCATTAGTATGGCGAGCGGGTGTGAAATGAAATCTTTTTTGATAAACCGGCTAGGCGGGAAATCACAATTAAATTTTTGTTCACATTAGAGTTATCCCTTAAATGAAAGAAGCTTTGGTAAGTCATCCCGATATTTGTCCAGAATAACAAGCCCTTTTCCTTCGAATAAGAGATAAAGAGGTAATCTGACTTCTGTACTCGTCTTTATGGATTTATAAATTAGCCAGGTTTCTTGACGGATCTCCACGATGTTATCGGGTGATAAACTGATAAAATCAGAATATCTCATTCCTGCATAGCAACAAAACAAGAATGCATCTAAAGTCTTCTGCAATTTAGTATATCTGCCAGCCAAGCTTAATTCTCCAACTTCTCCAGCTCTTCAGGAGATAAGTGCGTATGCTTGTTTTCTATAGTTTTAATCTTGTACTTTCGAAAAGCGTATTTTTGTATCTCTATATAATCCTTGTTGATGGCGACATTTATATGTCGCTTCAGATGCTTCATATGTTTGGCTATCGTATTTGTGTGATAGCCTCTTGATTGCAAGAAATATTCAAAGGAGGATATGAATTCGAATGTTAAATCAGAAAAGGTTACATCCTTTTTGAACTGTTGTAATAATGAAAGAGTGGAGAGGTGATTTCGTTTTGTACTTTCTTTCAGAGCAGAGTTTGCTATCTCTTGTCTACAAAAAGAAATAAAAAGAGGTTTTGTTTTCGTTTGTGCTCAAAACCTCCTTTAGTAACTCTAATGAAAATACGCCTTCCTTGCTGCCACAATTCCAACTCTTTTTTTTCTATCATAGCCATAAATTCATATATCAATCTATTCAGTGCATCCGCATTAGGATGATTCTTCACGATAAGCTTTTTATTGTCCCATTGTTCTGGCTTTAGATAAACTTTGGTGGAGGAAATACTTTTTCTTTCTGTCCAAATAGGCTTCTACTTGCACTAACGCCATTCCTTTTTTATTCAGGCTTCTTTTTCTGTTGTACACTAGATTGTAAATAATTTTACTCATTTTGCTTGATTTTAATTAATACTAATAACAAATAAACGATATTCTGTGCTCGGTGAGAATAGAATAAGAATTAATATCTCTAAAAAGTGTCTTTTTGTGTTTAGCTATAATCGGTATTTAATCTCCGGAAATTCTCATTTTGTTTCAAAATCAGGTATGTTTTTTTTTAGCAGCTTGTTTATTAACCATTTTGTTTTTAAAATATGTGTATTTCTTGGAAAAATCACCTTGAAAGAGGGAATCATAGTGATAGTAAACATAAGCCGGTTTAGGTTTTTAAGTATGAAAAATCTGTTATTAAGCATAAAGTAGCGTGTTTAGTTAACAAATTGATAGATTTACAAGGTTTTTTCAATAAAATAGTTGTTCGTTTCAGTTTTATTAATATATTTGCACTTTGTTAGAGTAAAGAAACAATTAATGTAAAGTTAAACTTTAAGAGAGAATTTATGAAAAGAAAATTAATGCTGTTATTGGCCTGTCTTTTTGTTTGGAATAGGCCTAGTAACTGCCAAACCCAGAAGGTTACAGGTGTTGTAATTTCTGAAGAAGACGGGCAGCCAGTTATTGGAGCCTCTGTATGGTAAAAGGTACACAAGTTGGTGCTATTACCGGTGTAGATGGTGATTTTACATTACCAAACGTACCAAGTTCCGCGAAAACTCTGCTAATTTCGTATGTTGGTATGCAAACGCAAGAGGTGGCTGTCGCACCTTCTTTAAGAGTCATCTTAAAGTCCGACAGTGAAATTCTTGATGAAGTAACAGTCATAGCTTATGGTACTGCAAAGAAGAACTCACTAACAGG